>NZ_JBJEEY010000001.1:0-24088 GCF_051873555.1 Floccifex sp.
GTAACTACCTGTGGTTGGTTTGTTCCCAACTGAATTCATGCCATGCCCGGCACACATGAAAAAGAAGATAGAATTCAATCTATCTTCTAAAAATATTGATTAATAAAATCTGCCCAGCCATCTTCTAATACTGTTTTTTCTGTAATAATATCAGCTAATGCTTTGGTATCATCCGATCCATTTTTCATGCATACACCAACACCCGATGCTTCTAACATTTCATTGTCATTGGTCGTATCTCCAAAAGCCATTGTATCGTGAATATCAATGTTGTGTTTTTCACAAAATTGTTCTAATGCATAGGCTTTGGAAGCCTTTCGATTTTGAAATTCCATTAATGTGGGTTGTGTTTTGTTGCCTTTATAGTATGGAGACTCAAATTCTTTGACACGCTTTTCTACTTCTGGCATATCTTTTTCATCCACACGAAACATAATTTTCGCATTTGGTTCCTGATAAAAATCAGCTTCAGATTTGGCGACTATATAATCCGATTTTGTATATTGGGCAGAAAAATGAACTTTCTGATCATAGACTCCACACATATAGGCTTTTCCAAAATACATAACAGGATTAAATGAAAAAGGTCGCATGATATCAAATGTTTCTTTGATCCATTCTGGCTTCATTTGAAAATAATCATAAACTTTATTTTCTAATCCATCATATAATTGAGAGCCATTTAATCCAATGATAAAATCAATGTCTTTAACACCCCATGTACCCACAATATATTGCACATCTTTTAAACTTCTACCAGAAGCAATGCCAAATAAAATCCCTTTTTCACGGATTTTTTGAATCATATTTTGTCCGAATTCCGATAATTTATGATGTGATGGAACCATTGTTCCATCAATATCACAAACAATACATTTTATATTTTCATACATATAATATCCTTCTAATTCACCATTTTTTTAAGAATATCTTCATATTGTGCTTTCGCAATTTCTAATTTATGTGTGTAATCCGCTAATTTTTCTTTTTCTGCATTAACTTTAAATTCAGGTGCTTTTTCAACAAATCTCGGATTTTGAAGCATTCCACTAGCACGTTTAATTTCATTTTCAAGTCGCTTAATTTCTTTTTCCAGTTTAGTTTTTTCTTCTTCTAAATCAATCAAAGTATCCATCGAAACTGTTAAAATACAACCTTCAATGCTTCGAGATAAAACATCTTTACTTTCTATAGAAGGAATTACAATCGCGTGACACATTTTTTTCAAAATAGCTTTAATGTCTTCGTTTACTTCTTTTGATAAACAAATTTCTAAGTCTTCACTAGGTTTCATACCATAATCCACTTTGATTTCACGAGTAGCTTGAATGGCACTAATACAAATTTGCATATCCAGTTTTTCTTTATCACAGCAATCAAATTCAATGATTTCTGGCCAAATTTCTTTATTGATGCTTTCTTTTTCATGCGGAAGCGCACAATAAATTTCTTCTGTGACAAAAGGCATAAATGGAGACAATAATTTTAAAATATTTATTAAAACTGTATATAAAACGGCTTTTGTACTTTGAATGGCTTCTTTGTTTTCGGAATATAACGTAGCTTTTGATAATTCAATATACCAGGAACAGAAATCATTCCATACAAAACTATATAATTCATTTCCAGCAATTCCAAATTCATATTTTTCCATGTTGGCTTCTACATTCTGAATTGTTTCATTCATACGATTTAAAATCCATTTATCAACACATGAAGTTTTTGAAACATCTAAAGTTAATTTTTCATTTCCAATCTGCATTTCAACATAGCGAGCTGCATTCCAGATTTTATTGATAAAATTCCAAGATGCATCAACTTTTGATTCATCGTATCGTAAATCCATTCCTGGAGCGGAATTCGTTGTTAAAAACCATCTTAGGGCATCGGCTCCTTTTTCTTGAATGACATCCATTGGATCAATTCCATTTCCTAATGATTTAGACATCTTTCTTCCTTGAGAATCACGAACCAATCCATGAATCAAAACATCTTTAAATGGACGATTTTTCATAGAATAACGTGTTTGGAAAGCCATACGAGCTACCCAGAAGAAAATAATATCATATCCAGTAACTAATACATCATTTGGAAAATATCTTTCTAAATCACTTGTTTGATCTGGCCATCCCAATGTAGAAAAAGGCCATAAACCAGAAGAAAACCAAGTATCCAATACATCTTCATCTTGTGTCCAGTTTTCAATATCTTCTGGATCTTCCATTCCAACATATAACTCACCAGTTTCATTATTTGTCCAGGCAGGAATTCGATGTCCCCACCACAATTGACGAGAAATACACCAGTCTTCAATATTTTCTAACCATTGTGTAAATGTTTTTTCAAATCGATTTGGAACAAAATGAATTTTCTGATCTTCAATTTGTTGATTTGCCAATACTTCTTCTGCCAATGGTTTCATCTTAACAAACCATTGCTTTGATAAATAAGGCTCGGCAATGACACCAGAACGCTGTGAATGTCCAACTTGATGGAGATGCTCTTCAATATGATCAACTACACCCGCTTCTTCAAAATCTTTGACTAAAGCTTCACGACATTCAAAACGATCCATTCCTGTATATTTTCCACACATGTCATTCATAGTTCCATCTGGATTCATACAAACAGGCATTTCTAGATTGTATTTTTTAGCTAAGGCAAAGTCATTTGGATCGTGTGCAGGTGTACATTTCATAACGGCCGTTCCAAAGCTCATATCAATATAGTCATCTGCCATAATTGGAAAAGCTTGTCCATTGGCTGGATTGATAGCATGCATACCTACAATGTCTTTATAACGATCATCATCTGGATGTACAAAAATAGCCTGGTCGGCAAACATTGTTTCTGGACGTGTTGTCGCAATCACTAATTCCTGTCCATTTTCTACAACTTTATATTTGAAATAATACATGTGACCCATGATTTCTTTGTGTTCTACTTCAATATTCGATAAAGCTGTTTTCAATTCAGGATCCCAGTTAATGATTCTTTCACCTTGATAAATCAATCCATCATTATATAAATCTACAAATACTTTACGAACAGCTTTGGATAAACCTTCATCTAAAGTAAAACGTTCACGCGTATAATCCAAAGACAAGCCCAATTTAGCCCATTGACTACGAATGGTAGAAGCATATTCTTCTTTCCATTGCCACGCACGATCTAAAAATTTTTCACGCCCAATATCATAACGAGAAATACCTTCGGATTGTAAACGCGCATCAACTTTAGCCTGTGTAGCAATTCCTGCATGATCCATTCCAGATACCCATAATACATCGTATCCCTTTAATCGCTTGTAACGACATAAAATATCTTGTAAAGCTGTATCCCAGGCATGGCCTAAGTGTAGTTTTCCTGTTACATTTGGTGGAGGAATCACAATACAATAAGGTTTCTTTGACAAATCCCCTGCTGTAAAATAACCAGCATCAACCCATTGTTTGTAGATATTATCTTCCACTTTTAAATGATCATATTTTGCTTCCAACGTCATAGTATCCTTCCTTTCCAAAAATAAAAAAAGCACATCATAAGGACGTGCTTGACGTGGTACCACCTAATTTTTTACTTCATTCACATAACGCTGTGTCTGCGAATTTTCTTACTTCTATTTCAGAAAATTTGCTCCTAGACTACCTTCATCTTTTTTCAATATTTCTTTGCACCCACCAGAAACTCTCTGAAAAATCCAAAAGACTACTCCTTCTATTCGTAGCATGTACCATTAGTTTATCAAACTCAAAAAATATTTCAAGAAAAAATTTTATAACCACGCTTTTTCAATCATTTTCAGTTCTTCTAAATAAATACAATGTTCCAATAAATGATGAGAAACTCCAAAAAGAACATCTTGATACTTCATCCAGCAAACGCTTTGAATTTCTTCTGTCTGAAAATTAAAAGAATCTTGATTAAATTCATAGGCATATATTTTTGATACTTGCACATCATGAAATGGTTTGTGATGAAATTTTCCTTTATATTCAAAAGTACGAATACCACAATCAATAAATTTTTCTTTTATTAAATCAATACCTAGTTCTTCTTTTGCTTCTCGAATAGCACTTTCCAGAAAAGAATCACCAGCAGGTATATGACCCGCTGTAGAAATATCAAAACAATCAGGAAACGAATCTTTTTGATTGCTTCTTTTCTGTAATAAAATTTCTATATGATCTTTTCTTCGAAACAACCAGACATGACTTGTACGATGTCGTATGCCTTTTTGATGTGCAATACTTCTTTCTATAATTTGTCCAGTAGGATTTCCCATTTCATCTACAATATCTAAATATTCTTTCATACAAACCAATACGTGTGTTGTTTTTCCATAAAACATTTTCCATTTTTGGGAACTTGTCGCAATGCATTGAATACATTATAGTAATCACCAATACCTGCTGAAATAGAAAATAACCCCAATGCGCCTAAGATAGTATGAGAAGGATCAATCAAAAAAATAAAAAATGGAATAAATCCAAATACAAGATTTGGTAATAAACTCATAAAGATAAAACGATTTCTAGACATAACTTCTGTTCCTGTCACAAACAATATACCTTTTCCAATATATAAATAAACCGTTTCCTGAAAACAAATCGCGTGTAAAAATTCATGAGGGAGTAAACAAATTATGGATAAAATGGTTCCTGTATTAAATAAAGAAGCCAATCCATGTATTCTCAAACACATCAAAATATAGAGACCAATTAAAAGAAATAAACTTGCGATATTTAATACCAGGCTAAAAGTATTTATATTATCAAATTCTTTAAAACAAGTGGCATTGGGATGATTTTTTAATTGACCCGATGGAAGTGAATTAACATCGCCATTAAATCGTCCCTTAACAATTAATTCCATAAAACCTCCAAAAAAGAAAGGACTCAAATGAGTCCCTTAAATTATTTACCCATGTAAGATGCAACAGTTTCTAATACTTCATCCGCTGTATCTTTAGCAACGCATTCAGCAGCTAATTTTTGAGCATCTTCAAATGTAATAGACTTAACTTGTTTACGAGCATTTAAGATTTGTGTAGCTGACATAGAGAATTCATCCAATCCCAATCCTAATAAAATAGGAACGGCTTTTGGTTCACCAGCCATGGCACCACACATTCCAACCCATTTACCATGAGCATGAGCTCCTTTGATTGTCATTTGAACTAAACGAAGGATGCTTGGATTAAATGGCTGATATAAGTAAGATACTTTTTGTGACATACGGTCAGCTGCCATAGAATATTGAATCAAGTCATTTGTACCAATTGAGAAGAAGTCTGCATATTTCGCGAATTGATCGGCTAATACAGCAGAAGCAGGAATTTCAACCATCATACCAACTTGAATATCATCACTAACGGCAACACCTTCAGAAATTAATTGTGCTTTAACTTCTTCAAAGATAGCTTTTGCGTCTCTAAATTCCTGAACAGTGGCAATCATTGGGAACATGATACATAATTTACCATATACAGATGCACGACATAATGCACGTAATTGTGTACGGAAAATATCTGTTTGGTCTAAGCATAAACGAATTGCACGATATCCTAAGAATGGATTCATTTCTTCAGGGAAATCATAGTAATCTAAGTGTTTGTCACCACCGATATCCAATGTACGAACAACAACTTTCTTCCCTTCCATTCCTTCCAATACTTGTTTATAAGCCTGGAATTGTTCTTCTTCAGTTGGCCAGTCTTTTGAACCCATATATAAGAATTCAGTACGGAATAAACCTACGCCTTCTCCACCATTGTTCAATACACCTTCAACATCTGCATATCCACCAATGTTACCAGCCAATTCAACTTGATGACCATCGGAAGTAATAGAAGCTTCATTCTTTAATACTTTTAATTCTTCTTTTTCTTTTGCATAAGCCGCTGCTTTTTCTTGATATTTTGCGATTGTTGCTTCATCAGGATTGATTACAACTTCACCATCTAATGCATCTAAAGCAATAATATCTCCTGTATTGGCTGCTTCCAATACACCAGCACATCCTACAACAGCAGGAATTTCAAGAGAGTTTGCCATAATAGCAGAGTGAGAAGTTTTTCCACCGATTTCAGTTGCGAATCCTTTAACATATTCATTTAATTGCGCAGTATCAGATGGAGTCAAGTCATGAGCCACGATAACAGAATCTTCCGCAATAGAAGTTAAATCTGGAATCATAACTCCTAATAAATTACATTTTAAACGGAATGTAACGTCTTTAACATCGGCAATTCTTTCTCTAAAATATTCACCTAATGTTTCAAACATCGAAATAGCCATATTAGCATATGTTTCAACCGCATATTCTGCATTTACTTTGTCATTATTAATGGATGCTACCACTTGATCATGTAAATCAGGGTCCCCAGCCATCATTAAGTGAGCATCAAAGACAGCTAATTCTTCTTCACTTAAACGTTTAGCCGCTCTTTCTTTTACTCCTTCAATGTCTGTTTTTGTTTTTTCCAATGCAGCTTCAAATTTAGCGACCTCTGCAGCAGTATCTTCTACTGTTTTCATTTCGATGACAACTTTTGGTGTTTCTAATTTATAAACCTTAGCTACAGAAACACCAGCACTTGCCGCAATACCTTTTAACATGAATTTTCCTCCTATAGCATTTGCGTATAACGCTTTCATATAAGAAATTTTATCACTTTTTTATAGTTTCTTCAATATAATAAAAAGAAACCTAAAATGAAAAAAGGCATATGCACATGCATATGCCAAACACATTTTTATTTATTTACGACAACGTCTACACCTTTTGAGCAAATTCCACCAACGATGCAGCAAGCAATGGCTTCAACTAATCCCTGGAAACCAACCAATAAAATAATAAACATCAATGGATTGGTTGCCCCTAATGAAGTTACAAGAGCTTGTACATAATCTGTATTGTAGAATGCTAAGCAAATATAACCCATAAATAATGCTGTATTCAATAAAGGAGCACTAATAGCCGCAATAAAATAACGAAGATTGCTTTTCATAACTTTCTTTAAACCAGAAGCAATCAAGCCAACAAGGAATCCCATAATTGTACGCATCACAATACATAAAATAAATGTATGAACTGGTGAAATAGATAAGAATGTACCTGTCATGACACTAGCTCCTGTTAAAGCGTCATAGAAACTAATCAATCCAAATACACATCCTAAAATTGCTCCTGCTAATGGTCCCATCACAATACCTCCAATGGCAACAGGAACCGTTAAGAAAGATGCTTTCAATGGACCAATGGGAACCATTCCCAATCCAATGAGTTTCATGACAATTTCTACGGCAATTAATAAAGCCAATTGTGTCATGAATTTGACAGTTGAGTTGTTTGTTTTCATTTTTTCCTCCTACTTTCGTTTCTAAGAATACGATGTATAAATTTTTTTTAAGTGTATCCTTTCATGATAGTCTGTCGATCTATCTGAAAACACCTTTTTAATTATAGACAATTTTTTTTATTTTTCAAACTGAAGACGAAAATAATTCGCATAGATACCATTTTTCTTCATCAATTCAGCATGATTCCCCTTTTCTTTGATGCCTTCTTGATCTACAACAACGATTTCATCAGCATTTTGTATGGTTGATAAACGGTGAGCAATGGTAATACACGTTCTATTTTTTGAGAGTTCCTCTAAACTCTTTTGAATAATACGTTCACTTTCATTGTCTAATGCACTTGTTGCTTCATCTAAAATTAATATTTTCGGGTTCTTTAAAAACACTCTGGCAATAGAAATTCTTTGTTTCTGCCCACCTGATAAACGAACACCTCTTTGTCCAACAAAAGTCTGATATCCATCCGGTAAAGAAACAATAAAATCATGTATATTTGCTTTTTTGGCCGCTTCTATAATTTCTTCCATGGAAGCATCTTCTTTTCCATATCCAATATTTTGCGCAATACTGCCTGTAAATAAATAAACATCTTGCTGAACAATTCCAATATTTTCTCGAAGCGATTGAATCGAACAATCTCTGATATCCAACCCATCAATGGTTATTTTTCCTTTTTTGACATCATAAAAACGAGGAATTAAAGAACACAATGTACTTTTTCCAGCACCAGAAGGCCCGACTAAAGCTAATTTTTTTCCTGCCGGAATATCTAATGAAACATTTTCTAATACTTTTTCTTCTTCATTATATTGAAAACTTACATCTTCAAAACAAATATGACCTTCCATATTTTCAAACACAAACGGATTCTCTTTTTCACAAATATCTATATCTTCTTTTAATACTTCTTCAAAACGAGTAAAACCAGAAATACCTTTTTGAAACATTTCCGTTAGTTCCACTAAAACTTCAATTGGAGAAATAAAAATACCAATATAAAATGCAAAAGTAGCTAAATCATTCACATTTAAATTTCCATACAAAATACAATAACCACCACCAACTAAAACTGTTATATATAACAATCCTTGAAACATATTATTTCCTGCCATAAAAAATCCCATAGCTTTATAATTATCTTTTTTAGATTCTAAAAACTGTTCATTGGCTTGTTTGAATTTTTTCGTTTCCATTTTTTCATTGGTAAACGATTGCACAACACGAATTCCAGATAAAGAATCTTGTACAGTGGCATTCACTTGTCCAATTTTTTTTCGATTATCATCAAAAGTTTTTCTCATTTTTTTGTTGTTGAAAAAAGAAAAAAATCCCATACAAATGGTTACAACTAATAACAAAATAGCTAAAGGCGCATAAATCCAAATCAAAATGATAAACGAACCCATAATTTTTAATATTGAAATAAATAAATTTTCAGGTCCATGATGCGCAAATTCAGAAATATCAAATAAATCCGTTGTGATTCTAGACATCATAATGCCTGTATTATTTTGATCATAATACCGAAAAGAAAGTCTTTGATATTGATCAAATAATTCTTTTCGCATATCTCTTTCCATTTTTGCTCCCATAACATGTCCTTGACAAGAAACATAATATTTACAGAAGCAGCGAATCAAATACAAAAATAGAAGCAAAATAAATAATACTGGAAGAATTTGAATCAATAATTCTTTGTCTAGAAAAAATTGTTTTGTGCATAGATTCAAAATTAATGGAAAAGATAAATCAATGATTGATATTAAGCTTGCACAAAATAAGTCAATCAACAAAGAAAAACGATAAGGTTTGTAATAGTGAATAAAATGTTGAATTGTTTTCATGTTTTTTATTTTATACTGAATTTATGAAAAAGAAAGGTTTATAGTTATAAAATGTGATATAGTATTACATTATATGGAGGATGTATGACAAAAATTATTTTCTTTGACATTGATGGTACATTAGTAAAACTAGGAACCATCAAAATGTCTGATAAAACTAAATATGCTTTAAATCGATGTAAAGAAAAAGGAATTAAAATTTTTCTGGCAACGGGTCGTCCCAATAATTGGGTTCCAAAATTTGATATTGAATTTGATGGTGTTGTTTCATTTAATGGTCAATATTGTTTTGATTCCAATGGAGTCATTTATCAAAATAATATAAATCCAGATGATGTACTTCAATGCAAGAAAAACTGTGATCAGCTGCAAATTCCATTGGCCATTGCAACCCAGGATAAATTATGTGCCAATTATTTTCAGGATACTTTAGACTACTATTTTACTTTTGCTTCTCAAGTTTTAGAAATTGATGAAAACTATGAACAAACGATTCATGAACCTGTTTTTCAAATGATGGCAGCTATTGATGAAAAAGACGATGCGAAAATCATTGAAGGATGCAAATCCATTCAAATCACAAGATGGTGGGATCATGCCTGTGATATCATTCCTGTCAATGGAGGAAAAGAAATCGGAATACAGCATGTCTTAGATCATTATGGTTTTTCAATTGAAGAATCTATGGCTTTTGGAGATGGTGGAAACGATGCCACTATGATTGATTTTGTTGGATGTGGAATTGCGATGGGAAATGCGAAACAAGAGCTGAAAGATATTGCGGACTATGTCACTTGCAATGTAGAAGACGATGGTATTTATGAAGCTTTGAAGCATTTTGAAATAATTTAAGGAGCATGTTATGGTATTCACACAAGAAATTTTTATTACTCCCTATCAATTAAATCGAACACTTCATATTTATAAACCCGATCACATAAAAGATAACGAACGTTTACCCGTTCTTTATATGTTTGATGGTCATAATTTATTTTATGACAATGTCGCAACATATGGAAAATGTTGGGGCATTAAAGATTATTTAGATCAGCACAATGGACGTATTCTTGTCGTGGGTTTAGAGTGCAATCACAATGGAGATCAACGATTAAATGAATTTACGCCCTATGATTTTTATGAAGACGAATGGGGCTATGTCAAAGAAAGAGGGCGTGTTTTAATTGACTGGATGATTCATGAATTAAAGCCATTTATCGATAAAAACTATCCAACCAATCCTTCAAGAGAATGTACATATGTTGGTGGTTCCAGCATGGGTGGTACTATGAGTTTATATATGGCTATGCATCATTCGGATGTATATTCAAAAGCAATTTGTGTTTCACCTCATATTTATCCGATGTATAAAAAATTTAGAGAAGACTTTGATTGTCACATTGAACCACATACGCAAATCTATATTTCATGGGGTGGAAATGAATATCCAACGCATCAGATTTTTGCGATGGCTACCGATCAAAATCTTCAAATCATTCGTGCTTTATTAAAAAAAGAAGGTGTGGATGTTATTCCACACGTCTTTAAAAATGATAATCACTCTGAATCTGCCTGGCAAAAAGAATTGCCTGTATGGATGAAAGAATGTAATGTCGCATAAAAAAGACTGGAAAATCCAGTCTTTATTCTTTATTGGCTTCAATAATACGCTTGGCAATCATGTCAGGCACTGGATCATAACGATCCATTTCAATAGAATAAGTTCCAAGTCCTTGTGTCATAGCCCGTAATTCAATTGAATACTTAGGAATTTCAGACATTGGTACTTGCGCTTCAATTAATTGATCACCATCTTCTGGTGTCATACCCATGATAGATCCTCTACGTTTATTTAAATCTCCAATCACAGTTCCTGTATATTCATCTGGAACACGGATAGAAATATTCATAATTGGTTCTAATAAAATTGGTTTACATTTTGTCATGGCATCTTTAAAAGATAAATGAGCAGCCAACTTAAATGCCATTTCACTAGAGTCTACATCATGGTATTTACCATCTTTTAATGTGGCTTTCATATTAACAACTTTATAACCAGCTAGAGGCCCTTTTTCACAACATTCTCTTAAACCCGTTTCAACAGCAGGGAAATATTGTTTTGGAACAGCTCCACCAAATACTTTTTCTTCGAAAACCATTTCTTCTGTTCCACGATTTGGTTCAAAATCCACAAATACATGACCAAATTGACCATGACCACCAGATTGTTTTTTATGACGACCTTCTCCAGTAGCTGTTTTTGTGATGGTTTCTCGATACATAATTTTTGGATCGGCAATTTTAACTTGCGCTTTATATTTATTTTTTAATTTATTTAGAACAACACCTAAATGTTGATCCCCAATTCCATAAATAACAGTTTCTTTTGTTTCCTTGTTTGTCGTAACTTTGAAAGTAGGATCTTCTTCCGCAATTCGAGCCAATCCATTGGATAACTTATCTTCATCATTTTTTGTAGCAGGCGAAATAGATTGTCCATACATTGGTTGCGTAAAAGTAATAGCAGGTGCAATTAATAATTTTCCTCTTTCGCATAGTGTATCATTTGTTTTTGTGTATTGAAGTTTATTGATAGCTCCAATATCTCCAGTAAACAATTTACCACAAGCTGTTTGATGTTTTCCTTTGATCACAAAGATAGAACCAATTTTTTCTGGTTTTCCATTGTTTCCATTTACTAAAGTTGAATCCGAAGAAAGAACACCAGATAAAACTTTTATATAACTAATACGACCTACAAATGGATCGGCAATGGTTTTAAAAACTTGTGCCGTTAAGACTTCTTGTTCCGTTGTCAATAATTCAACATCTACATTGTTTGGTGTTTTCGCTGTATACAATCCTTTTTCGGAATAAGTAGGGAAATAATCCACAATTAGATCCATTAAACGCTGAATTCCAATGGATTCTGTAGCCGAACCTGAATAAACGGGAATGATTTCTCCACTACGAACACCAATACGAACTCCACGTGTTAATTCCGCATCGGTAAATTCTTCTCCTGAGAAGAATTTTTCCATTAATTCGTCATCTCCCATTGCGACAGCTTCAGCGATTTGATCTTTATATAAAGAGACTTCTTCTAACATATCTTTTGGAACTGGTTGAGCAATATCGCCTTCGGCTTTTGGGCCTTTATAATACCAGGCTTTATTTTTGATAATATTAACAGAACCAACGATTTCTCCATTTTCAATAATAGGTACTTCAAATGGAATAATGCTCTTACCAAATTCTTCATGCAATGCATTATAGGCACTGGCAAAATCTGTATCTTCTTCATCTAATTTATTGATAAAGAAAATAGTTGGTTTTTTAGAGGCGATGGCTTGTTTATAAGCTAATTTAGTACCAGACTGTAAAGGATCTTTCGCACTTGTGACAATTAATACATTGTCTCCCACACTAAATCCACTTTCTTTTTCACCAACGAAATCTAAATAACCAGGTGTATCGATAAAATTAATTTTACATTCGTTCCATTCAATAGGAATGATAGAAGTATATACAGATAGTCCTCTGGCAATTTCTTCTGCATCAAAGTCAATCATAGAAGAGCCATCACTTGTTTTTCCAAACCGGTCTGTTGCTTTTGTATAGTAAAGCATTGCTTCTAAAACAGATGTTTTCCCTACTCCACTGTGTCCAATAACACTGACATTTCTAACTTCTGAACTTAAATAATCACGCATAATAAATCCTCCTACTTAAGAATTGGCTCTAATTGAGCTCGGCAATGTTCACGTACATAATCAAGGGCACGGTTCCCTTGTTTATCGACCATATCTACATCCGCACCATACGCAATTAATTTTTCAACTAATGAAGCATATCCACCAAAAGCTGCACGCATCAAAGAAGTACATCCATTATTATCGAACAAATTTACATCGGCATTTCTTTCTAACAATAAAGCAATGGTATCACGTTTAAAGGCAATACAAGCTTCCATCAAAGCAGATCGACCTACTTCGTCCTGAGCATTTATATTAGCGCCTGCATCCAGCAATAATTGTACACAACGATCTTGTCCTAATAAACAAGCACGCATTAAAGCTGTTCTTCCATTATCGTCTTTGGCATTTACATCAGCTCCAGCATCGATTAAAGCTTTACAAATTGTTTTGTTTCCTTTTTTAGCAGCACCCATTAAAGCAGTTTTTCCGTTTTTATCTGTCATATTGACATCGGCTCCATTGTCAATTAATAATTGCACAATGTCTTTACGGTCGCGTTTACTAGCTCGCATCAAAGCTGTTCGTCCGTCTCCGTTTTGGTAGTTGACATCGGCTCCTCCTCGAATTTGGGCCGCAGCCATTGGAAAATCACCATTTGCACATGCATCCCAAAATACTTTATTGAAATTCTGATCCATTTTCTTCTTCCTCCTTTTTAGAATCATATACACAGAAAAACTGGAATATATAGAAATATCCCAGTTATATTGTTAAAAAGGAGTGTGTTTCTTTTTTATTATATACAGTTTGAACTTTATTCATGAATACCACTCCCTTCGTTGTGAATTCATGATAGTCAAAATAAATTAAATAAACAAATAAAGTGCTAAGTTGGACAGAAATATGTCCAACTATGCCATTAGAAAGCGTTTTCAGTCCGATCAATAATGGCTTGCTGGGCTTGTGGCATTAAAGAAATAAACTGTGCACAATAACCAGCTACGCGAACAATTAAGTTTGTATATTGTTCTGGATGTAATTGTGCATCTTTTAAAACAGATGTATCAATGACATTAAATTGATTATGATAAATTCCTTTTTGGCAAGAAACAATCAGAAAATCAACAAATTTATCACGATTTTCCTGCAAAGTCTGTGGTGTAAAGCGCATATTTAATAATTGTCCAGCAGCTACTTTTTCATTTGGAAGTTTTGAAACCGAGTTAATGACAGCCGTTGGTCCATTGATATCGCTTCCTTGAGTTGGTGAACAACCTTCATTTAATGGACTTCCTGCATATCGACCATCAGGTGTAGCTCCTACTACAAAGCCATTTGGAACATAACTTGTAATATTGCTGGTTGACATTGTATAACAAGATACTTTTGGTCCTAAATCTTTTCGTAATGTACTATAAGAAGGAAGAAGTTCTAAATATGAATCAAATACAGCTTTGACAATTTCATCAACTTCATCCACATCATTTCCAAATTTTGGTAAATGACGAATATCTTTTAATATACGAGCCGATTCAAGACTTTGCCAATTATCGTGCATCGCATCTAATATTTGATCCATCGTATATTTCTTTTCTTCATACACTAATTTTTTAAGAGTATATAAAGAATTTCCTACAACACTTGGTCCAATATTAGATTGACTAATCACGTCATAGCGACATCCTCCTTGCTTGAGTGTCTTACCTAATTTCAGACTATCTAAAATAAGACAAGACGCAAATGGGTCGGCATCATAAATTTCTAGACTTTCATCGCATATTTTGTCACATTCCACTGAAATATCTGAATAATATTTCAAATATTTTTTCCAAGTATGCCAGCATTCTTCATAGTTTTCCGGTGTTTCACTTTTCATCATTGTGATACCTGTATTTGGATCTGTTCCATTATGAAGCATAATTTCCAATACTTTTCCCCAGTTTACATAGGTCATACCTGTTGCACGGTGTCCATATTTTCCTGGAACCCCTGTTTCTACACATCCAATTGGACAATAGTCATTCGCATCTTCTCTTGGAATACCTAAATCCACTAATCCCTGAATAGCGACTTCGTCATTAAACATGGATGGCATACCACATCCAGTCGCAATTAAATCAGCACATGCTTCCAAAAACTTTCTGGGTGTATTTTTGTGATAGCGAGCCGAGAAATTTGGTTCGGCTAAAGAACATAATTTCATAGCCTGTACACATAGATAACTCAAATCATTTACGCCATCACTTCCATCTGGTTTTAGACCAGATACAACAAGATTAGAATACAATGGGTAGCCTTGTGAAAAGCGTGTATGACCATATGGACGTACTTTATTATGACTTGATAACATAATAAACATATGTGTTATCAATTCTAATGCGTCCTCTTTTGTTAAAATGCCTTTTTCAATGTCATTTTGATAGTATGGAAGCATATATTGGTCAAATCTTCCAAAACAGAAAGAATGTCCATTGCTTTCAATCATCTGTAATACATGAATCATATAAACGGCTTCAATGGCTTCATAAAAACTTGAACAAGGGCCTTCTAGTAAAACAGAAGCAATATCACTCATTTTTTCTAATTCTTGTTTTCGTTTTTCGTCTTTTGTTCCTTCGGCTTGTTCACTTAATAGTTTTGAAAAACGTTTAAAGAATGTTAAAGAACCTTCTAATGCATAAATCACAGATTGATAATAATCGGTTTTATCATTTTCTAATTGACTTTTTGCATAATCTATTAAAGCTCTGAAACCATATTTTAAAGCCATTTCATGATCGGGTACAATATGTCCATCTCCACTCATAGAAATGCCACCACGATGTAAAACACCTTGTTTTTCTGCCAGTAAAATGTCTTCTGTAATATTTTGATTGACTCGATCTTGATGGGTTTTTCCTTTCCAATATGGATAAATGGATTTTAAATCCTTTTTCGTTTGTTCATCAATATAGAAGATATCCCCTTCTCTTTTTTCAAATTCATCCAATTCATCAATCACCCATTGAATGGAATATTCCGGAAAAACAGGGGCTGCAAAATTTTTAGAAGCCTGGTTTCCAAAAATCAATGAATCGTCTTCTATATAGATGGACATATTTTCAAGTGTATACTGAAAAGCTTTGGCTTTTCTTAGAATATAAGAGTCTTTTTCACTTTTTTTGAAAGATTCCGTATATAATAAAGCTCTTTGTGAACAAATACTGGCTTTTCTTTTTTCCATTTTTATACGAAGTCTTTCGATTCTTTTTTTATCCATAGTCCTCCTAAAAAAAGTAGAGACAAGGCTCTACTTTATTTGTTCAAATCCAATACAACAGGAACCGAACGGTATCCAACACCCATACGATCAATTCCCATATTAATTAATTGTAAGAAATGTTCTCTTGTACGGATGCATCCAGAACCTTTAACTTTACATTGATCTTGTACTTCATCCTGCATGATTTTGATAATTTCCGGAGTTGCTCCATGAGACTCATATCCAGTCAAGAATCCAGTAGAAGTTTTCACGAAATCCGCTTTGGCATCTATTGCACAGTGACAAGCTTTTTTAACTTGTTCCACTGTTAATGCATCTGTTTCAAAAATAACTTTAACAGGTACATTTTTTTCATGGCAAACATCAACAACGGCTTTAATATCTGCTGTCACTTCATCATATTTTCCAGAACGAATCAAACCAAAATTTGAAACAATGTCCAATTCTCCAATCACATCCGCATAATTATCCACTAAAATTTTAGCTTGTGCGACTTTTGATTGTGTTGAGCTTGTTCCAAATGGGAAATCACAAACAGGACAAAGTTTTGTTTTACTTCCTTGTACCAATGGTTTACATAAATCCATATAACCTGGGTTGATACAAATGGTTGCACATCCTAATTGTACACCATCTTTAGTTAATTCGACAATTTGTTCTGTTGTGAATTCTGGTTTTAATACAGAATAGTCAATATAAGAAGCCAATTCAGATAGTGTCATGTCTTCTGCTCTTTTTTCTAATTTAATCATTTCCATTCACCTCTACGAACATTTTAGTGCATTTTCGAACATTTGTAAACATTTATGCAATATTAAATGTAATTTGTCCTTTTTGTTTATTGACTTCCGTACAAATGACTTTTATTTTTTGTCCTAAAGAATAATTCATGGATTCACTTTTTAAAGTCATTGTCAATTCATCATAGACAAAATGATCAAATAAAGTACGAATTGGCACCAATCCTTCAATTCCATTTTCTAATTCCACAAAAAATCCAAATTCCATGACAGAAATAATTGTCGCATCAAATGTTTTAAAGAGCTGATTTTCCATGTATTCTGCCATTTTATAATCATTAACCTGACGTTCCACAAAAATGGCATCTCTTTCTTTTTGTGACATTTGTATACTTTGTTTCATGATTTTCTTTTCATCTTTGTTTGTGGAACACTCATTTTGTTCAAAAATATATTTTCTTAACATTCGATGTACCACTAAGTCGGAATAACGACGAATCGGACTGGTAAAATGGCAATATTCTTCTAGTGATAATCCAAAATGTCCTTTACATTCTTGATTATAAATGGCTTTTTGCATACTGCGAAGAGAAATTCGTGAAATAATTTCGTGTTCTGTTACATCTTCTATGGATTCCAACAATGTTTGAATGGTTTTTGAAGATATATTTTCATAATCAAATACATAATGAAAAGCTTGTGAAATATGAATTAAAGGCTCTAACTTCTTTTCCGTTGGTTTTTCATGTATTCGATACATGCATGGAATGTGTTTTTGATGCAATAAATTGGCAACACAAACATTGGCTAATATCATGCATTCTTCAATCATTTGCTGGGCAAAGCCTCGTGGTTTAATTCGAATGGATATTGGTTTTCCTTTTTTATTTAATTGAATTTCTGGTTCTTTGGTATTAAAGTCAATGCATCCTCGATCATAGCTTCTTTCTTGTAATAGAGAAGCACACTGCGCTAAATAAATTAAATCTTGATAAATGTTTTCATAAGATCGAATGGCTTGTAGATTGCCTTTTAAAACGGCGTTAACCATATTATATGTACAACGCTGATTGGAATGAATCAAACTTGGATACACTTTATAGCTCGTGCAATTTCCATGTTCATCAATTTCCATTTGACAAGTTATAGTACAGCGATCTACTTCAGGATTTAATGAACAAATACCATTGCTTAATTCAAAAGGCAACATAGGAACGACACGATCACATACATAGATACTGGTGCATCGTGCATATGCTTCCTGGTCAATGGCACTTCCTTCTTTGACGTAATGAGATACATCTGCAATGTGTACATAAAGAGTATAGCCGTATTTTTTCTTTGTGATGCTGATGGCATCGTCAAAGTCTTTGGCATCGTCTCCATCAATGGTAAATGTGATTAAATTGGTTAAGTCGACTCGATTGTTTTTATCTTTGTTTGTGACTTGAGAAGAAATTGTTTTACATTCTTTTTCAATGCGTTCATTAAAATGCATGCGAACATTGTTTTCATATAAAATAGAAGTAATATCTACACCTGCTTCTTTTTTGTTTCCAACAATGGTTTCAATTTCAACAAGCATGGGATTGTCGTATTTTAAAATTCGTACCACTGCTTTATCATGATTTTGAATTTTAAATTCATCTATATTTTTTACAATAAAAGATCGATGATAATCAATGTCACTGAAAAATTGATATCCTTTTTTACTATGAATAAATTCTCCAATAATTTTATGAATGCCATGAGAAAATATTTGTTTTACTTTCCAGTTTCCGTTTTCTCTTTGTGCAAAGACTTCATCACCATCAAATACATTTTTCGCATATTTCTTTTCAACATAGATTTTTTTGTCTTCATTTATAATGGCATATTCTGTTTTAGATATATCTTTTATTTTTCCAATCATATCCTGGCTTGTAACCAATATATAGTTGGTATGGTTATTGATTATGAGTCTTTCATCGACTAATTCGTTGAGTGTTTTGACTAGTGTCGTTAATTCTTTTGAATTCTTTATATTTAATGTTTTTCGTAATTGATCGATGTTCCATTTTTTTTGTTGATGAAATTTTTGTAATAAAATTTGTCTCATTTTCTCTCCTTTCAAAAAAAAAGACCTTGACGGTCTTCTATACAATCTGCAATGCGATCACAATCGCAAAGAATAAAATTCCACAAATGAGTGTCATTCGACTAATCACTTTTTCAGGACCTCTTTCTTTTTGAACCGCAAATAAGTTCAAGTCCCCGCTTCCTGTAAAAGCTGCACTTAATCCATCGGATTTACCACTTTGCAACAGTGTTAATATAATAATTAAGCCAGATAAGACCATTAATATAACATTTAAAATATCTTTCATATAAATCACACTTCCTATTGCTTGAGTATAACACATCTTTTGTAAAAATCAAATAAAAGAAGGCTTGTCTTAGTCTTCAATTTTCTTTAAGTCAATGTATGGAATTTCAGTTGGTGTTTCACGGCCAAATAAAATCAATAATACAGTGGCTTCTTTCTTTTCATCATCCATGGCTTCTACAGTTCCTTGTGATCCTTCAAAAGCTCCATTTAAGATTTCAACTGTATCTCCAATTTCAAAATTCACTTGTACATTTAAATCTTGTCTACCTAAACGACGTAATACAGCATCTACTTCTTCTTGTGCTACCGGGAATGGTTTAGCTCCCTTTCCACTGGAACCAATAAATCCTGTGACACCAGGTGTATTTCGTACGACATACCATGCTTCATCGGTCATGATCATTTGTACTAATAAATATCCAGAGAACAGGTTATGTACTTTTTCAACAGGTTTTCCGTTTTTGTATTCGATTTCTTTTTCTTCAGCAACAACAATTTGAAATAATGAGTCTTCTAATCCCATTGTTTTAACACGACGTTCCAAATTGTTTTTAACGTTGTTTTCTTGTCCTGCATATGTATTAACAACATACCATTCTTTTTTTAATTCTGACATATTTCCTCCTATGCTTTGATAATTAAATTAAGAAATCCAGAAGCGGCGATTTCACATATAAAGAAATAAAGACCAAATAATACGGTAAACAAGATCACAAGCCCACTTGATTTCATAAGTTGTGAAAAACTTGGCCATTCAACGGTTTTTAATTCTTTGATGACTCCTTTGGGAGAATATACAAAATCTTTTTTTTCTTTTTTCTTTGACATACTATGACCTCACTTTGTTTCTTTGTGCAAAGTATGTTTACCACACTTTGGACAATATTTTTTAAATTCTAAGCGTTCACTATGTGTTTTTTTATTTTTTTCAGTTGTATAGTTTCTTGATAAACATTCTGTACATGTTAAAATAACTTTATCTGCCATATGAATCTCCTATAACTAATTTAATTTATCATTTTATTTTTATTTTTGTCAATCTTATTCAACCATTTTTGAATTTTTTTCATTCGATATTGAATAGATTGTCTGGAAATCGATAGAATTTCTGAAATGTCTGTATTTGAATATTCAAGATAACGGTAAACCAATATTTTTTGTTCAATTTCAGGTAATTCATTTTTTGCTTTTTCCATTATATCTTCCAAAGCAATTTTCCCTGTTACATAGGAATGTAAAGAACATTTTCTTTGGTCTTGAATAATTTCTTCAAATGTATATCGTTGTGAGTCTTCATTGATTTTGGCATTTAATGGAAGAAATTGTGGATAACATCCGTTATATAAGTGATTGGTAGAACGTGACATATCTACAATTCTATTGGTCAATACGTTATTTAAATATGTTGAAAATGTGACTTTTTTATCGATTCTATATCTATGAATGCATTCGACTAAAACGCAATAACAAATTGATAAATAGTCTTCCATTGTATTGTTTTCAAAATATCGTGTATCTAGTTTTTTATGAGAGATTGAAATCATCATTGGTGTGAAGTATTCAATCAAAAACGAAAGGGCTTCTTCGTCTTGTATGAAATAATAATAAATCCATTTGTTTATATTTACTTTTTCCATAATTGCTCCTAAAGAGCGAAAAATTACAGAGGATGTCTTTGACTATGAATTTGATATAAAAGAATACCGCAGGCAACACTGGCATTCAAGGATGTGATTTTTCCTTCCATAGGAAGTGTTACCATGTAATCACATTGTTTCTTAACTAAATTAGAAATTCCTTTTCCTTCGTTTCCAATAATCAATACTATGGGAACATCGTACATTCCTGTTCGATAATCTCTGGCATTGATCATATCAGTCCCCACTATCCAATAGCCTTTTTCTTTTAATAATTTCAGGGTTTGACTTAAATTAGTTACTATGGATACAGGAATTGTATAAGCAGCGCCTGTGCTGGCTTTAATGGCAGCTGGTGTTAATCCGGCACTGTTATGTTTACATAAAATCACTCCATCCACACCGGCACAGTCACATGTTCTTAAAATCGCGCCTACATTATGTGGGTCTTGAATGCCATCCAAGGCAACGATTAATCCAGGTGTTTTTGTTTTTTGAAGTAGATCATAGATAGAATATGTAGGTATTTCTTTCACTTGACAAACGATTCCCTGGTGAACTTCATTTTTCGTGAGTTTGTCTAGTTTTTGTTTGGAACATATTTCAACAATTGTATTTTGTTCTTTGATGGATTTCCAGATTTTCTGGTCATTGAGTCCTTTTTGGATATATATTTTTTCAATGGCTTCGGGATCATTTTTTAATTGTGAAAATACATTTTTTCCATAAACAATCATAAACTATCTCCAATTTCTATGATTTTGTCTAAGCATTGGTTTAAACGATCAAGATGCTTATATAAATATAAATAGCCTAATAAAGCTTCTAATGCTGTAGCTTTTAAATATGTCTGGCCATCGGCGTTTTTTGCTTTAGAATGAATGGTTGCATTTCTTCCTCGACTTAATATCGTCATTTCATCGTCATTAAAATAGTTTTGTAAAAGGAGTGTATCTAATATTTTAGCTTGTCCTTTAGCACTGCAATAGTAACTGCTTTTCTTTTGTAGTAAATTTGCTTTTTGATAGCCTTTAGATAATAAATGTTCACGTACTTTTAAGCTCATGATGGCATCTCCCATCCAGGCTAAGCTTGTCGCATTTTCGCTGACAATTTCCATTAGATAATTCCTTTTTCTTGTAGTTGACTACGATATTGATCCGCTAATTCATAGTTCTTTTCTTTTACAGCTTGTTTCCAGTTACGATACATGTCTTTGTCTTGTTCACTCATTTGAATGGAATCAAATTGAATTCCTAATACATAGAGCTCTTTTTCAAGTGTAGCGATTAATTTAGAAAGTGTTTCTGTATCCAATGGGCGTTTACGAACGAGCTGGTTCATATTTTTAACGGTTTCTAATACGGTTGTAATGGCATTTGGTGTATTTAAATCGTCATTTAAGGCTTCAATAAATCGAGTCCATAAAGTAGTGTCTACTTCTGTTGATGGTTTAACGTTTTCTAATTGAAGTTGAATAGAAACTTGTTTATAGGCATTTTGAATTTTATTTAATTCTTTGATGGCTACATCAAATACTTCATCTGTTAAATTCATAAGAGCACGGTATTGAACCGAAATCATAACCCAGCGAACCACATTTCCACCAAATTGGGCAATTAAATCTTTGGCCCAGCGTACGTTTCCTAATGATTTTGACATTTTTGTTCCATCAATATTAATCATTCCATTGTGTATCCACATATTTGCAAGTTTTGTGTGGTTACATGCCTGGCACTGTGCAATTTCGTTTTCATGATGAGGAAATTTTAAATCCAGTCCGCCTCCATGTATATCAATTAAATTGGTTTTAAATACATTTTGAATCATGACAACACATTCTGTATGCCATCCTGGTCTTCCTTTTGACCATGGAGAATTCCATTGAATGCCTTTATCGGTTTGTTTCCAAAGTGTAAAATCCAATGGATTTTCTTTTTTTGAATTTTCATCAATTCGGGCCCCTACCATCAGGTCTTCCATTCTTTGATGTGATAATTCTCCATAATGTGGATCACTTTCAATGCGAAAATATACGTCTCCATCAACTTGATAAGCCGCACCTTTTTGAATTAAGTCGGCAATAAAAGCAATGATTTCGTCCATTGTTTCCGTTACTCTAGGCGCCACATCTGGTAAATCAGCATTTAATCCTGTTCGTACTTGGTTATAAGCTGTAATATATTTGTCTGTAATTTCTTTTTCGCTCACATTATTTTCAATGGCGGCATTGATGATTTTATCATCAACATCGGTGTAATTGCTGACAAAAGTCACTTCATAGCCTTGTGCTTGAAGGGCTTTTTTTAAGGTATCAAATACAACGATGGGCCGGGCATTTCCAATATGAGGATAATTATATACAGTCGGTCCACAGACATACATCGATATTTTATTGTCCTGGATAGGTTGTAATGGCTCAATTTTTTGTGTATAGCTGTTATAAAGTTTCATATTGGTCCTTCTTTCTATTCAATTTCATTCATTTGAAGTGTTAAATCACGGAATTGTTCCAGTAAGTCTTCATCGATTCCTTGTTCCTTCATTTGTTCTAAATATACTTTATCTAAGTCATCAACGTCTTTTGTTAATTCGTCTCGATCTTTATTGGATAATTGTGTTCTAATAGCCATATTTTTCTCCTAGCAATTGTATATCTAGAATACCTTAATTGTCGTATTTTTTCAAGAAAGCACAAAAAAAAGACATCCGAAGATGTCTTTTCATTTAAATTCTTAACCTAATTCAGCAAAGTATTTAATTGTACGAACCATTTGGCTAGTGTATGAGTTTTCGTTGTCATACCAAGAAACAACTTGTACATGAGTGTTTCCATCTTCCATTTCATGAGCCATTGTTTGAGTTGCATCAAATAATGATCCATAACGGATTCCAATGATGTCAGAAGAAACTAATTGTTCTTCAGTATATCCGAATGATTCAGTTGAAGCAGCTTTCATAGCAGCATTGATTTGGTCAACTGTAACTTTTCCTTCAACAACAGCAACTAAAATAGTTGTAGATCCTGTAGGAGTTGGAACACGTTGAGCAGATCCGATTAATTTTCCATTTAATTCAGGAATAACTAAACCGATAGCTTTTGCAGCACCTGTTGAGTTAGGAACGATATTAACTGCAGCAGCACGAGAACGACGTAAATCACCTTTACGTTGTGGAC
>NZ_JBJEEY010000002.1:0-4389 GCF_051873555.1 Floccifex sp.
AAAAAACCTCATGATTTTAAAGGCCGACTTTGACCTCATCTAGTTTTAAATATTCAAACAAATTGACTGGATAAGAATTGTCTGAACTTATCCAGTCTTTTTTATAAAATAAAAAGCCAGTTATAAACTGACTTTAAATTAATCGTTCGAATAAATTTGTGAGTGGTTTTCTTGAATCAGAAGGCATCTTCAGTGCTTTTTCAATTGGATAAGAAACAATTTTATTGTCTCGAATACAAACACATTGTCCACCAATTCCCTGCATCAATAAATCCACAGCTTTTTCTCCCATTTGACTGGCTAATAAACGATCAAACGGACAAGGTGATCCACCACGTTGAATGTGTCCTAATACAGTAGCTCTTCCAGAGAATCCTGTATTTAAGGATACTTTTTTCGCAAATTCATCAACATCTGTAATTTTTTCACTGATGATGACAATGGCATGTTTTTTCTTACGAATGGTATCCAATTCACGTAAGCGATCCAATACATCGGCTTCATTGAAGCCTGTATCTTTTGTGATAACAATATCAGCTCCACATGTAATTCCTGCATACAGTGCTAAGTCTCCACAGCGATTTCCCATAACTTCAATAATGGAACAGCGGTGATGTGAATTTGATGTATCACGTAATTTATCGACAGCTTCTACAATGGTTTGTAATGCTGTATAAAATCCAATGGTATAATCTGTACATGTAATATCATTGTCAATGGTTCCTGGTAATCCAATGCAGTTGATTCCCATTTGTGTTAAAGAAAGAGCACCTCGATAGGAACCATCTCCTCCAATTACAACAACAGCTTCAATTCCTCGTTTTTTCAATTGTTTAATGGCTTTTTCACGTACTGCCACATCTTTAAATTCAGGAAGACGAGCGGATCCTAAAATAGTGCCTCCTCGATTTGAGATTTGCGATACAGAATCACGAGTTAAAGGTTCAATATATCCTTCTGTCATTCCTTTATATCCATTATAAATACCAAAAACTTCCAAACCACTATTAATTCCCACGCGTGTTACCGCACGAATGGCAGCATTCATTCCAGGTGAATCTCCACCGGATGTTAAAATACCAATTCTTTTAATCATTTGATTTGATCCTCCAAAGATTTTTGAAATTCTTTTCGTTATTTATAATATATCATATCTTAATTTCAGAAAAAAGAATGAATCTAGATGTAAGCGCTTAAAAATTTATTTATATTTTGTGAGTAGTTCACGTGGAATGTGACAATACCCTCCTGGATTTTTTTCTAAATATTTTTGATGATATTCTTCTGCGTCATAGAAACTCTTTAGTGGTTGTACTTCCACAGCAATTTTTTGTATATAATTTTTCTGAATTTCTTCAATTTTCTTTTGAATAACAGGTAAATCTTTTTCATCTACATAATATATTCCTGTTCGATACGAGCTTCCTTCGTCTTCGCCTTGTCGATTAATGGAAACTGGATCAATCACTTCAAAATAATAATTGAGTAATTCATCGAGATGAATGTCATCTTCATATACAATTTTTAATGTTTCGGCATGTCCTGTTTTCTGGGCTTTTACATCTTGATAAACAGGATTTTCAATATTTCCATTGGCATATCCCACTCTTGTTTCTTTGACAAAATCAAATTGATCAAAGAACATTTGCATTCCCCAGAAACATCCGCCAGCTAAATAAATCGTTTTCATATTTTCTCCTATGATAATTTTTTATATAAATAGTTTCCAACATTTTGAATCACTTGCACAATTACAATCAAAATAACAGAAGTCACAAATAAGTATTTTAAGTTATAAGCCTGGTATCCTCGACGAATGGCCACATCACCGAGTCCCCCTCCACCAACGGAACCAGCCATAGCTGTGTATCCAATAATTGAAATCATGGTTAAAATAATACCTGAAACAATGCTTGGAAAAGCTTCTTTAAAATATACGTGAACAATAATTTGCATGTCCGTTGCCCCAAAGGATTTGGCTGCTTCAATCAATCCTGGGTCTACGGAGCGTAAAGCAGATTCAATGACGCGGGCCACAAATGGTATGGCACTGATTGTTAATGGAACAATGGCTGCTGTGGATCCTAATGAAGTTCCAACAATAGCTCTTGTGACTGGAATGACCAATATTAATAAAATAATAAATGGAAAGGAGCGAAATGTATTGACAATAAAATCTAATACTTGATAAATAGCTTTATTGGGTTTTAATCCATCTGGTGCTGTCAAAACTAAAATAATAGCGGGTATAAATCCTAAAATAACAGAAAATAATGTGGATCCAAATACCATATATAGTGTCTGATTGGTAGCTGTAATCATTGTATCAAGCATTTTCAATGACCTCCCATTCTATGTTGCATTTCTTTAAATAATCTAAGACTTTTTCTTTGTCTTTTTCTTCAATATTAATAATCAAAGAACCTAAAATACGTCCCCTGAAGTTTTCTAATTTTCCTTGGCAGATGTCGAAATCAATCTGTAGTTCTCGTGCCAGTGAAGTAATGGTATGTGATTTTGAATTGCTGTTTAAGAAAAATAATTTAATGTTAACACCTGTTGATGGAAGAATCTCTCCATCGTGGCCTGTAAAATCCAAAATATCTTCATTTGAGGAAACAAATAATTCTTCTGGTTTTCCCTGTGCTACAATTTTTCCTTGTTTTAAGAACACCATTTTATTACAAATTTGTTTTACAACTTCCATTTGGTGGGTTACAACAACAATCGTTATTCCCAATTCATCATTGATTTTTTGAAGAAGAGATAAAATATCCTGTGTGATTTTAGGGTCTAAGGCACTAGTTGCTTCGTCACATAATAAAATTTTTGGATTTAAAACCAAGGCACGGGCAATGGCAACACGTTGTTTTTGTCCTCCCGATAATTCTCTTGGTTTACTATTAATTTTATCTTCTAAACCTACTAATTTTAATAACTCATGAATACGTGTATCATTTTCTGAATCTTTTGGATTCTTTTTCCAGAAACGAAGCGGTAAAGCAATATTTTCATATACTGTTAATCGATTTAATAAATTAAAGTTTTGAAATATCATTCCCATATCTTTTTGCATAAGTTGCAAGTCTTTTTTATTTAAAGATTTTACTTCTTTTCCTAAGGCAACAATACTTCCACTTTGATAGTCTTCCAATCCATTAAAACAACGTAATAAAGTGGATTTTCCGGCTCCGGATTGTCCAATAATGCCAAAAATATCGCCTTGTTCTATATGAAAAGATACATCCTTGATAACATCTAATTCACCAAAGCTTTTACATAAATTATTTACTTGAATCATTTTCTTTCCTCCTGTCTCTAGTTTTATAAAATCAATCCATCATTTCATAAAACTAGAGAGGCACGGATTACGTGCCTCAATTTTATTTATTAAAATACACAAACTACTGCACTACCATAATTTTCTTCAATATAGTCTTTGACTTCTTGAGATGTAATCGCTTTAACTAATGCCTTTGTTTTCTCGGATTCTTCATTTCCTTCTTTAACAACTACATAATTTGTACGAGCTTCAATATCTGGTGTTTCAACAAAAATCGCATTGGCAGAGTCTTTTAAATTAGCTTCAAGTGCATAGTTTCCATTAACAACCAATGCAGCTGCATCGTCATTGTATTGAGGAACAGAAGCCGCTTCTACTTCCTGAATTTTAAAATTTTTAGAGTTTTCAACAATTCCATCTAATGGAGAACCATCATCAGCTACTAAAGAAGCATCGTAATCAATTAATCCGGCTTGATCTAATACCGTTAAGGCACGTTTTTCGTTATCAAAATCATTTGGAACAATAATAGTCGCTCCATCTTCTAGTTCTTCAACAGAAGTTGCTTCTTTGGCAAAAACAGTCATTGGTTCATAGTGAATACCAGCTACTTCTACCAAATGTAGTCCACGTGTTTCGTTCTGATCTTTTAAATATCCTAAAGTCTGGAAATAGTTGGCATCTAATTCGCCTTCTTCCAAAGATGTATTTGGTGTTACATAGTCTGTAAATTCAACAACTTCCAAATTCCATCCATCTTCTGCTAAAATATCTTTTACAACATCATTTAAAATCATTGCATGTGGAACAGCAGTTGCTCCTACTTTGATTGTTTTGTCTTCTTCACTGCTTCCTGATTTAGATCCACATCCTGCTAAAACACTGGCAGCTAATACAGCCGCGGCACCAATTTTTAATAACTTGTTCATCGCTTTTTCCTCCTCTTTCTTTTTTCTTTCTTGAAAAGGTCAGGCTGGATAAAAAAAACACGTCCTTTATTAGGACGTGTGCTCTACGTGTTACCACCTAATTTTACGCCAATTTCTCAATTGGTGCCTCTTCAAGTACGCTATAAATAAGTTATACTCTATTGCGATAACGGGCAA
>NZ_JBJEEY010000003.1:0-4381 GCF_051873555.1 Floccifex sp.
TGTTGTTTTGTAAGATTCCTATTACCCGATTCTCTAAATCCTTTTCTTCTTTAACTGCACTCATCTTTAAAGCATAGATACTGATGACTTTTTTCGTTTTTGTATCATTGCTTGAAATTTTCATAATGGAATCCACTGTTTCATCAATATATTTTATTGAAAAACAGGAACTGAAAATTAATAAAATGGATAAAACAGTCGCAATTACTTTTAAGAATACTTTTTTAGCTTTAAGCCAAAGAATACAAATCAATAAACAAAGACTTATAAAGGCAATTGCTATTGGTATAAATATAGTATTTGGTAATATATCAATTTTATAAAGCTTAATTAGAAATATACAGCCTGTTATTAGAACTAATAAACAAATATAAAAACCTATACTTTTTACATACTTTTTCATGACTCTGAATATGAAGAAGTCGCTGTAAAACTGACTGGATCTACAAGCGTTACATATGTTACATTTTCTCCAAAATCAAATCGAACAACTAGTGACCCATTTTCTTTTGTGATTTTTACATTTTGTGGATCACTTGTAGAAATACCCATATTAATACATGCAGCTTCTAAAGCTTTAGCTTGATTTTCAGCCGATATATCTGGTGTATTTGTTTCAGGTTGTACTTGATTATTTATCTCTTCTTCTATAACTTCTTCTTGCTCCTGTTCTTTTTCAGTTTGTTCTTTTAAAGCTTTATAAGTACGATCTTTTATGGTTCCATCTTTTTCAAATGTATATTCATAATGTCCATTTTCAGTTTCAAATACTATGATATAATTTCCTTTTTTTTCTTCTGTACTCGATTTTATAACTTCACTTTCTGTAACATTCGAATCATCTAATGCTACTTCCAGACAATCTTCTTTGGTTGGTTCTAATCCTTTTTGACATCCCGTTAAAGCCAAGCAGAAAATGAAATATAATATTAACTTTTTCATTTGGCTCTCCTTTTTGTTGATTCGTCTCCATATCCATAATAGTTATAGTGTTTGCTGGCAAAGTCTTCAACCTTTGTCAAACAGACTCCCATGAGCTTAGCACCATTTCGCTGTAAATCTCTTACTGCTTCACGAGCTCGTCTTTTATCGGTTTCTTTGGATGAACAAACAAATAACGTTCCATCACTGGCATTACAGATTGGAATGGCATCACTACAAGCTGTTACAGGCGGACAGTCAATAATAATAAAATCAAATTCTCTTCTTGCTACTTGAAGAAACTTTGAAAAACGGTTGGAACTCAATAACTCCAAAGGATTAGGAACTCTGGAACCAGAAGATAAAAAATAAAAGATTTTTCCACTTTTAAGCTGCAATACTTTTAATTCACTAGACGTTATAATACTTGTATTCCCATCAAAATGAGATAACAAATTCGATAATCCTGTACTATTGCTTGTTTTTAACATTCTATGAAGACTTGGATTTCTTAAATCACAATCAATTAATAAAACATTGTTGTATTTATCTGCACAAATACGAGCTAGATTTGAAGCGATGGTACTTTTCCCTTCATTTGGATTGGTACTAACCGTATTCACGATTTGAATATTTTCATCCATTTTAGAAAATTCAATATTCGTTCTAAGTTGTCGAAATACTTCATCTAAATCAAATTGATTGATTTTCTTTGCCATTTTTTTACCTCCAAAAGAAGCCTTTCTTTGGCTTCATTTCTATTACTTCCTGATTCGATAAAATTAAAAACGGATTCTTTTGACACAAAAGATCTGCATTTTCTTGTCCTATTTTCTTTTTTATCATTTCATATACATCACTTAAACAAGAAATACGCCTGCCATTAGCTCTATGACAATCACTGGCAATGACATGTACATATCCCTTCTTTAGTAATTCCCATGCATTTTTTTCAATAGTTTCTCCATGTATGCCTAGTAACGAAGAACGATTGACTTGAAACACATAGCCTTTTTGTTTCCAGTCATTTAATATTTCATAATCTAGTCCATCACCAAAATAACGTTCTACATGGGCAATACAGGGAACATATCCATTTATTTCAATTTCATATAGAAATTCATTGAAATCCACAATTTTATGAATGTCTTTTCGAACATCAAATTCACAAAGTAAATATCTTGACTGATTTAAAGAATCAAATAAATTATTTCTTAAACAAGAATACACATCTGTATTTAAAAAAAGCTCACAACCAAATGCCAGCTGAATTCCATATTCCCTTGCAATTTTTCGAGCTTCTCTTTGTTGTTTACGCATAAAATCAAATCGTTGTTTTGTGAGTTGTTCACCTATAAAATGTGGTGTCGAACAAATAATCTTAATTCCATCTTCTTTTGCCATTTGAAAAGCGATTTTCATATCTTCTTCACTTGGCATTCCATCATCAATTCCCCAAACTATATGTGAATGTATATCAATCATATTATTCCTTAATCACTGGTAATTCACAATACACAGGCAAATTCAAATACTTTTCAGCTTCTTCTTTCGATTTTAAACGATTGTTTGTCAATACTTTTATCAAAACAATCAATCCATCTAAGACAAAACCCATTGCAGCACCAATTAAAATGTTTTTCTTTAAATTTGGTCCACTAGGTACATAGGAAAGCTTAGCAGGATTCACAATTTCAATATTTTTTAAATTCAAGTTTTCTTGCATAGTATCTATAAATACTTGAACTGTGGCATTCACGATTTTTTTCGAAAGCTTAGGATCTTCAGTTGTTGCTTCCACTTTAATTAAAGTAGTATCCGATTCATTTGTAATTTCTAAAGAATCTCTTACAGTTTTAATAGAATCAACACCTACTTGTTTTGTAACCTCAGCTAATACATTATCTTGAACCAATAAAGCCATGACATTATAAATCAATCTTTCGTTCGAATTTTGCGAAGTATAGTCAATATATCCAGATTCATCAATATAGGGTGTTAAAAAAATTGTTGAACTCGATGAATAAGTCGGTGTCAAAATAAATTTCGTAATTAATCCAGCACCAGTAGCAAATATAAAAAGAAGGAAAAATAAACTAAAAAAATTCTTTTTAATAACTTGCCAAATTTCTAATAAATCAATTTCCACTTCATCATTTGTATCTTGATTCCATTTTGTTCCATCGTTGTTTGTACTCATTTCAAATTCCTTTCCATTAAAAAAGATAGTCTTTCCCCTATTTCAAGGAAATATCCTATCGTTATTGTATAGACCACATCCTATATAAGGCGATAAACCAAGCTCTTATATAAAATGCTTACTGATTCATCGTTATGCCAGCAATCCATTGTTGATTCTCTAAAAAATAGAGATCCAGTTTTAATAAACGATTATGTCGATCCAGCTTTATAACATAATCATCAAATCCAACTAGAGGGCCTGCATCGATGACTAATTTTTTGTTGACTAAATGCCCATAAGACATTCGTAAAATACCTTGTTTATCCAGTAACCTTTCGAGTACAGTGATTTCTTCTTTTGTCAAAGCCGAAACATCTTCATATCGAAGCTCTCGAATAAACCCTTTTTTTACTTCCATTTTCCGGATACAAGTTTGAAACTCAACTTGATCCATTTCACTCTTAACAATCACATAACCAGGAAATAAAGCCTTGATGGCTATGCCATCTATATCTCTTCGATAGTATTCAAATTTATAGCTATAGGCTTCAAATCCTTCCCTTCTCAATAAAGAAACAAGAAGATCCTGGTTTTGTGTTTGTACAAACAGTACAAAATAATTCATAATCAAATTTTTATCTTTCCCATTTCTTTTGATTCCCTCTTTCAAAAAAAGCCAACATAATTCGTATTATGTAAGGGAATCTCTATAAATAATCAATTTATTGTCCTTAAAAGACTATAATATTATAACACGTAAATGAAAAATCACAAGAATACTTATAGATAAAAAGTACATTCAAATGGACATTTATGTATTTTTTTTAAAAAATTACATAATTAAAACACACTCTATTCATTTTTTTTGAAAATTTTCAGGAGTGTTTTTATTTTATTTATTAAATTAAACATTTTTTAAGAAAAAAGCCAACATAATACGAATTATGTCAAGGGATTTTTTTGTTCTGAAATAACTAAATTTAATCTTTCAATTTTCTTTTGATGTTCTTTACCAGTCGATATTATATAAATACGTGTTGTATCAATACTACTATGACCTAATATATCAGCTAACTTGGCTATATCTTTTTCTACTTTATAAAACGTTCGAGCAAATAGTTTTCTTAAATTATGTGGATATACTTTTTTAGGATTGATATTTATCTTTCTACAAATTCGTTTCATCTTTTCCCATATTAAACAACGACTTATCGGTTTTCCTTTTTGATTGACAAAAATTACACCAGAATCAATTTTTTCTTTTTTTATAAATTTTTT
>NZ_JBJEEY010000004.1:0-23709 GCF_051873555.1 Floccifex sp.
TTCATTTTTTTCTTCAGTTCTATTATTTTTTTGATTTTTAACTTAATGACATTGGAATGGCTCTATCCTTTTTTATAATAAATAAAGAAAATACAATCCATAACAAACTAACATTAAAATACCACTTTTCTTATTTAAGCCATTGTTTTTGTATGCACAAATCCATAATACAATACCTGTTAAAATACAAATCAATGTATCAATTAAAAATGAAGACTGAAAAGGAATTGGTGTTAATAAAGAAGTAAAGCCTAAAATAAACAAGATATTAAAGATGTTACTTCCTACAATGTTTCCAATCGCAATACCTGCATTTCCTTTTCGAGTGGCCATAAAACTTGTAAACAATTCAGGTAAAGAAGTTCCTAAGGCTACAATGGTTAAACCAATAAATTTTTCATCTACACCTAGATATAAAGCAATTTCAGTGGCACTTTCAACAACAAACTGACTTCCCAGTAAAATAAATGCAAGACCTGAAATAATAAATATTAAAATTTTGAAAAAAAACTTTGATGGCTTTTGATCTTCTTCTTTTTTTGAATGTGTATATAAATAAATTAAATAGACAATAAACCAGATTAGAAAAATCAAACCTTCAAACCAAGATAAAGAAGCGTCCGTATATCCAAAAATCATTAATAAAGCTGTACTGAAAATCATAAATGGAATGTCTTTTTTGGTTGTCGATTTTTCAATGGGAATAAAAGCAAAAAGAGAACAAATACCCAATATAATCAAAACATTTAATATATTGCTTCCAACAATATTTCCAATAGATAAGTCTGCACTATTTTCCAAAGCTGAGCGAATGCTGACAGCTGCTTCTGGAGCACTTGTTCCCATGGCAACTATAGTTAAGCCAATGATGAGTTGAGGAATATGTAAATATCTTGCGAATTCACTGGCTCCATCTACAAAAAGATCGGATCCTTTTGTTAGTAGTATAAAACCTAGAAGTAAAAGTAAAAATTCAATAATCATAGTGTTCTCCTTTCTGAAGTAGAAAAAAGGCAAGACTCTTGTTGTTTTTCAACAAAAGTCTTGCCTCTTCGTTATATACCGGATTTTCATCGTACTGACGATATATAAACACAAATTGTGTTGGCTACTCCCTTTTTCTTTCTTTTATTCTATCACAAATTCTTTGAATCCAGGCATTAATTTGCGCAAAAACCAGAAAAAATGTCATACACCATTGTAACCAGATCATCATAAAGACAATATTGGATAAAACGCCATAGGTTAAAGAAAATCTGGTAGAATGGTCAATAAAATAGGAATAAATATTAGAAAACAATATCCAGGATAAAGCTGTTGCACAAGCCCCTGGAATTTGATAAATAAAGTTCAGGTGTTTTCCAGGAAGTATAATATATAGTATGGCAATCATAATCGTAATAATCGCAAAGGATATTAAATTCTTAAAATGAATGACACTGGCAAATTCAACAATAAATTTTGGATAATATTTTTCTAAAAAAGTACTGATTTTTCCACCATAAACCAATATAACCAAAGAAAAAATAATCAACAACATCAGCAATAATGTATTAAAAATGGATTGAAGACGAACACGAATATAATGACGCTGATCTTCAATTTTATGAATCGCATTTAAACTTTGCGTTAGAGCATAGGTACACTTACTTCCTGCATATAAATACATAATTGTATTAATGGAAGTAATCGATACCGTTGAACTTTGATTTTGAATATCACGAAGAAAAGCCGCAGCATAGTTACTGATAATTTTCGGTAAACTATTTGAAATCATTGTAATAAAGGTACTTTCTTCTAAAGGAAGAATTGTCTTTAATAGAGTCAATAAAATCATTAGAAAAGGCACAGCAGAAATAATTAAGAAAAAAGCTGATTGCGTAGAATATAAACTAATTTGATCTTCTTTATATTTTTCCATGAAACGAAAAACATATCTTTTAATATAATCCATATCTGAATTTTATGAAATTGTGTTGGTTATGTCAAAGATTTGATGAAAAAAAGAACTAGATTATTTATAATATACTTTATGAATTCAATAGATTTTACCTCAGGTACAAGTTGGAAACAAATTTTAGGCTTTGCGATTCCTTTAATGCTTGGTAATTTTTTTCAATTAACCTATAACGTATGTGATTCAATTATAGTCGGACGCTTTGCATCTAAAGAAGCACTGGCAGCTATTGGCACATCCGATTCTATATTAACATTATTGACATTAGCTGTTTCTGGTATTTGTATTGGAGCTTCTGTATTGATGTCACAATTTTTTGGAGCCCATCAATTTAAAGAAATGCAAGAAGAATTTTCAACTCTATTATGCATGGGAAGTGTCTTTGGCATGATTGTAATGATTCTAGGCTTGTTGAGCTGTGAAATGATATTAAAGAGTATGAATGTTCCATATGAAATATTATCAAGTGCAAAATTATATTTAAATATTTCTTTTTCAGGTCTTCCCTTTATTGTTTTATACAACATTTGTTCAAGTGGACTTCGAAGTATATCCAATGCCAAAATACCAACACTTTCTTTAATTTTGTCTTCGATAACAAATATTGGATTGGATCTTCTATTTGTCTGTGGATTTTCCTGGTCTGTTTTTGGAGCTGGTTTAGCCACTGTACTTAGCCAGGCACTCAGTTTTTTCATTTGTTTATTCTATATTCAAAGAAAAGAAAAACGATTGAAAATGTCTTTTGTCTGTAAAAAAGAATACATGTATTTGACTATGCGCTATGGCTTTTTTTCGGCATTGCAGCAATGTGCACAACCCATTGGAAAACTCTGTATTCAAGGTATGGTCAATTCATTGGGAATCTATGCGATGGCAGCTTTTAATGCGATTGGAAAAATAGAAGACATTGGCCTGGTTCCTGGACGAACGTTATCGGATGCTATGATGACTTTTGTGGCACAAAATAAAGGAGCAAATCAAGAAAAGAGAATGGAAAAAGGATTCAAAGAAGGTATGTTTCTTGAATTCGTATTTGGTTTATGTATTTCATTTTTATTATTTTGTTTTCGAAAACCTTTAATGTCTTTGTTTACAGACAATGAAAGTATCATTTACCAAGGTATTTCATATTTTTCAGTGATGTTTATTGCGTATGCATTATCGAATTTAGCCAATGGAAATCAAGGCTATTTTCGTGGTATCGGAAAAATGAAAATCACTTTACTAGGAACCATTACGCAAATCAGTATACGAACAATCGCATCTTTTATCTGGATTGAAAAATATTGTTTAAAAGGTGTTGGTTTTGCTTGTATGACAGGCTGGATTGTTCAGTTTATCTGGCAATGGCTTTATCATTATAAATATATTAAAAAATCTTTAAGCTGAGAAACAATCGCAAAACATTTGTTTTGTATATTTTGACATGGAATAACCATGTCTGGAATACAAATGACATCAATGCCAGCTTGAATGGCAGCTTGAATACCTGTTTCACTGTCTTCAAGGACATACGCTTCTTTGGATTGTTTATTGACTTTCTGTGAAGCTTTTAGAAAAACTTCTGGATTTGGTTTTCCCGAAGAGACTTCATCTCCAAATACAAAATCATCAAAATAAAAATCAATGTGATTGGCTTTCAAAATAGATAAAGCTCTTTTAGAATCCGAACTCGTCGCAACTAGTAAAGTATATCCTTTTTCTTTTGCATATTTTAATACTTCTATACAACCCGGTTTTAATACAGTAGAATGTGTTAGTTTTTGATCTAATAGAATATGGGTTTCATTCCAGAATTTATCAAAATCAAAAGAAGAACCATACTTTTGAATAAACCAATTCCTGGCAAATTCTTTTCGTTTTCCCAATAATTGAATGTAGTCTTCTTTTGAATAGGAAAAATTTTTGTTCAAAAGATATTGTTGATATATTTCAAAAGTACATCGTTCGCTATCAATTAATAAACCATCCATGTCAAATATAATTGTGTTTTTTTTCATGGATTTATTATAATATATTTCAGGAGGAATGCGTATGAAAAAAATGGATAAAGAAATGTTTGGAGGACCAGGATTGGCTCATTTTGAACATATTTTAATGGTCGATGAAATGCATGGGATGAATCGTGTCTATGCCCGTGTCACATTAGAACCTGGATGTGCTGTAGGATATCATGTTCATCAAGGTGATGGAGAAGACTATTTTATTTTGTCTGGACAAGCCACTATTGATGACAATCACGAAAGAGAATTGATATTAAATCCGGGTCAACATTTTTTTACGCCTTCGGGAAAAGGGCATAGCATTACAAATCACGGAAATGAAGATTTAGTTTTCATGGCTTTAATTATTTATGATCAACAACAAAAATAACTGCGCGCGCAGTTATTTTTTTTCCTTTTTAATTAATTCTTTGATAGCTTCAATGGCAACTTTGATTGGAATATTGACATCATGGACTTGAGGATTTGCCAGACCTTGTTTTTCTCTTTCCTGATTGGCCACCACCAAACAAACCGATCCACAGCGAACACGTAAATAATTTGAAACAACAAATAATGTGGAAGATTCCATTTCACTGGCTTTACAACCTAAACGAAGCCAGGCATCCCATTTTGATAGAAGTTCAACGTGGTTTGGCAATTCTTCGGGTTTGTGCTGACCATAGAAGGCATCTTTGCATTGCACAATACCAACATGATAATTTAGATTTAAATTTTTAGCACCTTGTACTAAAGCCGAAGTCACGTCAAAATCCGCAACAGCTGGATATTCAATGGGTGCATATTCTTTCGATGTTCCTTCTTGTCGAATAGCTCCATTGGCAATTACAACATCTCCACTTTTTACATCAATATCCATTCCACCACATGTCCCTACGCGAATAAAAGTTTTGGCTCCGCATTTTACTAATTCTTCCATGGCAATAGAAGCACTGGCACCTCCAATACCTGTTGATGTCACGGATACTTTTGTTCCATAGATGGTTCCTGTATAGGTCACAAATTCTCTTGAATCGGCAACAAAAACAGGATTGTCAAAGTATTGGGCAATAATTGCACAACGTTTTGGATCCCCGGGCAATAAAACATATTCACCAACGTCGCCGGGTTTTAACTGGATATGATATTGTTTTCCTGAGCCTTGTGCATAATCAATCATGTTTTCACTTCCTTTATTAAAAGTATAACCCCAATTTTGATTGAATTCAATTTGTGTTAGAATAGAAACGGAGGCGGCTTATGAATAAAAATATTTTAATTCCTTTAAGAGAACAAGACCCATTTCCTTCTTTTTTAAAAGAAAAACATCTTGTTTTAGAAATCAATCGCAAAGAAGGAGAAATCACAACAATTTATCCTTTTCATGTTTTACCCGTAGAAAAAATATATTTTTTAGGATTAGGAAATGGAAATCAAATTAAAAAAACTTGTATGGAATTTTCCAGAACCATTCAAGAAGATGTATATGTATATGTAAGTAAAGATTTAGCATATGAAGTGAGTTTGGGTTTATATTTGGGAGCTTATCAATATAAAAATAAAACACAAAGAGTCTTTGAATTTTCAAATGGACAAGAAGAAGCACAAAAAGCTCAACAATTATCTAAATGTATCAACTTTGCGCGTTATATTTCAGATTGTCCCAGAAATATTTTAACACCTGTTCGTTTTAAAGATTATGCCCTGGAAATTGCGAATAAATATGCCATTGAATGTGAAGTCTATTCCAATGAAGAGCTTAAGAAAAAAGGCGCGCATTCCATTTTAGCTGTTAACTCAGGATCGAAATATCCAGCTTATATTGTTAAAATGAAATACAGTGGAAATGGAAATGAACCATTTATTGCTTTAGTTGGAAAAGGATTAACCTTTGATTCAGGTGGCTATAGCTTGAAAAAGAATATGACAGGAATGAAATATGATATGTGTGGAGCTGCCAATGTTTTAGCAGTTTTAGAAGCATTAGCTATGTTAAAAGCAAAAGTCAATTGCATGGCTGTTTTATGTATTACAGAAAATATGATTGGACCGGATGCCTATACAGTAGATGATGTGATTTCTTCCATGAATGGAAAAACCATTGAAATAACCAATACCGATGCCGAAGGGCGTTTGGCTTTAATTGATGGTTTTACGATAGCACAAGAAGAAAATGTCAATCGCATGATTGATATGGCAACTTTAACAGGGGCTTGTGCCAATGCGCTAGGAGAAAATTATACAGGTGCTTTTACCAATGATGAATCTTTTTTACAGGAATTAAAAAATGTTTGTCAAAAAACAAAAGAAAATATCTGGCAAATGCCATTGGATGAGTCTTTCCATAAACAAATTCGAAAATCTAAAGTTGCTGATTTAACAAATGCCCAGGTTGGAAAGAAAGCAGGTGCGAGTTTAGCTGCTGCGTTTTTAGAAGAATTTGTTGAAGAAAAAGTATCTTGGATTCATTTGGATATTGCGGCAACCGGCAATGATGAAAATGGAGCAACTGGTGTTTTAATTGAATCCATTGTGAATTTATTATGTTCTTAACGTTCGAAATTTCGAACGTTTTTTCTTTACATTTTTATGAATTGTGTTATTATCAGTAAAGTCAAGTGACAAGACACATGGAGGATGTATGAAAGAATTTTTAAAAAAGAAAAACGTTGTCTTTTCCTGGAAGAGATATGGAATTGATGCGCTAAGTGCCATGGCACAAGGTTTGTTTGCATCTTTATTAATTGGAACCATTATTTCTACATTGGGAACGCAATTGGGATTGGATATTCTTGTGACAATTGGAAACTATGCCAAAGCTACAACAGGAGCTGCCATGGCCATTGCGATTGGTTTTGCATTACAATGTCCACCTTTGGTTTTGTTTTCATTAGCAACGGTTGGACTGGCAACCAATGAATTAGCAGGAGCTGGTGGACCTTTAGCAGTTTTACTGATTACGATTGTTGCAGCGGAATGTGGAAAACTTGTATCAAAAGAAACAAAAATAGATATTATAGTCACTCCTTTTGTGACGATTTGTATAGGCGTTATTTTGGCCTTGATTTTTGCACCTATGATAGGAAGTGTAGCCAATAGTATTGGACAAGCCATTATGTGGGCTACAGAATTACAGCCATTCTTGATGGGAATCATTGTTTCTGTTGTGGTTGGAATTGCCTTAACATTACCAATCAGTAGTGCAGCTATTTGTGCAGCTTTATCTTTAACAGGATTAGCTGGAGGCGCTGCTGTAGCAGGTTGTTGTGCACAAATGATTGGTTTTGCGGTGATGTCTTTTAAAGAAAATGGATGGGGTGGTTTATTTGCCCAGGGAATAGGTACTTCCATGTTACAAATGCCCAACATTATGAAAAACCCAAAAATCTGGTTACCACCAATTATTGCTTCTGCGATTACTGGACCGATTGCGACTTGTATTTTTAAATTGGAAATGAATGGTGCTGCCGTTTCTTCGGGAATGGGAACATGTGGTTTTGTTGGTCAAATCGGTGTCTATACAGGATGGATTGCCGATGGCATTGAAATTGGTGCTATACACTGGATTGGATTGATTTTGATTAGTTTTATTTTACCAGCTATTTTATCCACTCTTTTCTGTGAATTATTTAGAAAAATGGGTTGGATTCAAAAAGATGATTTAAAATTAGATTTATAAGACTGTTTTTGAATACAGTCTTTTTTTGTTTTATAATGAATAAAAAAAGAGGAAGTCATTATGTTTAAACAATGGATAGAAGAAAGTCAGAATATTGTATTTTTTGGAGGTGCCGGTGTTTCAACAGAAAGTAATATACCGGATTTTCGAAGTGACAATGGATTATATAAGAAACAATATAAATATCCAGCTGAAATTATGTTGTCACACTCGTTTTATCAAGCCAATCCCCAGGATTTTTTTGAATTTTATTTTAATCAAATGATTTATGAAGATGCCAAGCCCAATCAAGCGCATCTTGCCCTGGCAAAATTAGAAGAAATGGGGAAATTAAAGGCTGTAATTACGCAAAATATTGATGGTTTACATCAAAAAGCAGGTTCAAAAGTTGTTTATGAATTACATGGATCTGTTCTTCGTAATTATTGTACTAAATGTCATCATTTTTATAATCTAAAAGAAATCATTCAGTATCGTGATAAACAAGGAATTCCACGTTGTCCAAAATGTGGATCCATTATTAAACCAGATGTTGTATTATATGAAGAAGGTTTGGATAATACAACGGTTTATAGAGCAGTGGATGCGATTTCGAAAGCGGATTTATTAATTATAGGTGGAACAAGTTTAGCTGTTTATCCAGCAGCGGGATTGATTGAATATTTTAGAGGAAAACATTTAGTTTTGATTAATAAAGATGTTACGCCAATGGATAAAAAAGCTGATTTAGTGATTCATGATTCGATTGGAAAAGTATTAGGAGACATTATATGAAAGAATTTCAAATAAGTTCTGAAACGATTTTTGAAGGTAAAGTTGTTTCCGTCTATCGAGATCAAGTTCAATTAGAAAATGGAATGCCAGCTATGCGTGAAGTTGTTTCCAATGCAGGGGGTGTATGTGTTCTGGCATTAACAGAAAAAGAAGAAATTATTTTGGTTCAGCAGTTTCGATATCCATCTAAAGAAGAATTGTTTGAATTACCAGGTGGGCGAAGAGAACAAGGCGAAGAATTTATTGAAGCAGGCGCACGGGAATTAAAAGAAGAAACGGGTTATGTGAGTGATGAATGGGAATATTTTGGGTATTTGTATCCAACTGTAGCTTATTGTAGTGAAGTGATTCATATGGTGGTGGCAAAAAATTGTCATTTTGAAAAACAGTGCCTGGATCCAGGGGAATTTGTTGTGGTTCATAAAGTATCAATTTCCAAAATAAAAGAGATGATTTTAAAAAATGAAATAAAAGATGCAAAAACTTTGATAGCGTGTTTGAAATTTTTCATGATTTATGAAAAATAGAATCGAATTTTCATTGAAATGCGCTTAAACTAAGAATATAATAACAAAAGAAGTCAATCGTTAATGGAGGCGTTATATATGAGTAAAGCAATTGATTGGAATAATTTAGGATTTGGATATGTAAAAACAGATTATCGTTATGTATCAAATTATAAAGATGGAAAATGGGATGAAGGAAGTCTGATTACAGATGATACAATCACAATGAGTGAATGTGCCTGTGTTCTTCAATATGCTCAAACATGTTTTGAAGGATTAAAAGCCTATACAACAGCAGATGGAAAAATTGTTGTATTTCGTCCAGATTTAAATGCAGAGCGTTTACAATCTTCTTGTGCTGGATTGGAAATTCCAGTGGTTTCAAAAGAAAAATTCTTGGACGCAATTTATCAGGTTGTTAAAGCCAATAAAGACTTTGTTCCACCTTATGGAACAGGAGCTACATTATATATTCGTCCATATGTATTTGGAAAAAATGCAGTTATTGGTGTTAAACCAGCCGATGAATATGAATTCCGTGTATTCACGACCCCTGTAGGGCCTTATTTTAAAGGCGGTGTGAAGCCTATCACTATTCGTGTCAGTGATGTCGATCGTGCGGCGCCTAGAGGAACTGGAAATATAAAAGCCGGATTAAATTATGCGATGAGTTTGCATAATATTGTGGATGCCCATCAAAAAGGATTTGATGAAAATATGTATTTAGATCCTCAAACACGTACAAAAGTAGAAGAAACAGGAGGCGCAAATTTCTTATTTGTCACAAAAGATGGAACTGTTGTTACACCTAAATCCAATAGTATTTTACCTTCTATTACGCGTCGTTCTTTATTATATGTGGCACAACATTATTGTGGATTAAAAGTAGAAGAAAGAGAAGTTACTTTTGAAGAAGTCAAAGACTTTGCGGAATGTGGTTTATGTGGAACAGCGGCTGTTATTTCTCCTGTTGGAAAAATTTATGACCATGGAAATGAAATTGTATTCCCAAGTGGAATGGAAAAAATGGGTCCAGTGATTTCAAAATTACGTGAAACTTTGACAGGTATTCAAATGGGAACAATCGAAGCCCCTGAAGGATGGATTCACGTTATTGAATAAAAGATTATAAAAAGAAGCGATTAATGGTCGCTTCTTTTTTTCAGAATAAATATACCAATCATACTTAAAATCACAATTAAAGAATATAAACCCATATGAGAGTTCCATCCAGTTTGTGAAGTTGGAATGCTTTGATCAATCATGGTAATGATATCGGTTTTATCATCAACTTCAAATTCAATTTCTTTTGAATTTTCATATCCTTTTGGTGTTTCTATTTCAATCAATTTATAAGACTCTCCTAAAATACAAGAAACTTCATGGATTTCATCAGATGTAATCCATTCATCGATAATTTCACCATTTGCATCCACCAATCTTAGCTTTGCGTCTTTAACCCATTGTTTCTTTTCATTGAGCTTTTGAATACCAATGACTTTTGTTTTCAAATTTATGCACTCTATGATTTGATTCTGCAAACCATCAGCCACAAATTCAATATCTTTTGTTATTACATAATTTGAAGGGGCTTTTACTTCATGAAGAATATAAGACTGGTTTTCTTCTAGATTGGAAATAAAGTGAATGGTTTCATATCCTTGTTCATCGATTTCATATCGATTTCCTTCCAGGATACAAGTAATTCCATTGTCATGGACAATACATTGAATGCCATTAAAAGAAACAGATTCTTTTTTAGATAAAGTCTCTTGGATGGAATCAGGAATGTCAATAATTTTTTGATGCGATGTCCATTCATCCACGATATTACCATCTGCGTCAAGAACTTGAAAAGAAGCTTCTTTTACTTCATTTTGAAATTGATCTATTTTATAGATTCCCACACTTCCATTTTGAATAACAATATCTTTAGATTTTTCATCTAAAACAAAAGAAACAGGCTGACTTTTTATATAACCTTCAGGTGCATATTCTTCGATAATTGTATAAGTTTCATCTAAATTTAAATTAGAAATGGTATGAATACTTTCATCAGAAATCCATTGATCAATGATTTCATTACTTTGATTGAGAAGTTGAAAAGAAGCATTAGAAAGATGATTTCCATTTAAATCTGTTTTGGAAACATGGATTTGACCTAAAGACAAGGAAACATTTAAAGAAATAGAATTGGGAATGGATTTTTCTAATGCGATTACGTTTTGACTATATTGCGAAGTATAAACAACAGATGGTTTAGCTTCATTTGATGAATAAAAACAATCATAGGATAAAGTGGCTTGCGTATCATCACCTTGTTCCATCCAAATCGTTAAATCATTTCCATTTCGTTGTGTGTGAACACCCGTATTTTTTGTTTCAATGTAATTGGAAAAAACTTGAGCCTGGTCATGAAGTGTAACGGCATGTTCCTTGCCATATCCTGTTAATACAATGTCTTGTGTTTCAAATTCAACATTGGTTTTCATGATTTCTATGCGGTTTAATACTTCATTGATTTTTGACTGGATATCATCGTGATATGTAAAATTTGATGAACTAGGATCTAGTAACTTCCATAATAAAATTTGGCAAGCTAAATCCATTTCATGACTGGCATCTTTTTGGATTCCCAATGCATATATCCAGCCAGCCATCTGACACTGATTGTCTGAAAACATAGAATCCATTGAAGTACTTGTGTAATCACTAGCTCCATCAATCGCATTTACATTGGCTTGAATACAATGAACAGCTTTAGAACCAATATGAATTTGGCCATATAAATCGGTAATTGCTTTTCCTGTTGCATTATCAATGTAATGAACTTGCCATTTTTCTGGAACCGTTTCAATGGATGAACCATATGGATAGGTTACACGAATCGTACTTTGTGCTTGTATTTGTATAGGCACAAAGAAAAAAAGAAGAGATAAGAATACAGATACAATTTTTTTCATATAATAGTCCTCCATTATATTTATTCGAAAAAAAATTGAATTTGTAAAAAGAATTTTTTAAAGTTATACATTTTAATACATTTGCGCTATAATGGATAAAGGTAAGTAGTATGTGGAAATATTATAGTAAGAACCATTTGAGAATCATTTTTGCAGCATTTGTGATTGGTGTTATCGTCATGATGATTACCATTGGTGACAGCAAAGAATTATATGCTGAAGTTTTTCCATCTGAAGTGATTGAATTTATGTATTCCAATGTAGTTATTACATATACACTTGGAGGAATTTCATTGGCTGGTCTGGCAAATGCGATTTTATTGATTCAATATATTATGAAAAAATGGTCATTTGGAATTTTTATTATTTTAGCCATTTTGATTTTAACACCAGAAGTGATTTCTGTTGTAGGCTTATTGAGTTTGATTCCTTGTATTTGTTTTTCAATTTATGAACTATTTGTATTAAAAACCGAAAATAAAAAGAAAATGCAGGAAGTTGGACTTCAAGAAGAAAAAGATATTATTCGTAAATATCAGGAAAAGCATCAATTATTAGAAGAATATCGCTCACTTGCATTGGATTGTAAAAAAAATGTACAAAAAATTTCTGGAATCTATGCATTGGGTTTAGTGGCTGTTATTTTTGTTTTATTATTTATGAATAGTTTTGTACTGATATTGCTGGCTTTATTTTTCTTTACATATACATTCAATATATTGGCACGATATCGAGTTTCAAGTTTTTTACCAATCACAAGATTGCTTTATGAAAAATGTGACCCAGAAGCCTGTGCATCAGCTATTATTTATTATTCCATGACAAAGCACAACTTTCGTTTAACGAATCAGACTTTGTTTGCACAATGTATGATTTATATGGATGATCCTCAATTGGCAAAAGCATCTTTGGCTTTATTTCCATTAAAAGATGAAGCAAGTACTTTATCTTATTGCTCCATCATGGCTTATGTTTATTATATTTTAAAAGACGAAGAAAAACTGGAAGAGTGTAAAAAAATGGCAAGTAAGGTTCGCTTGAATATGGGGGCTGTAGGTGTCAATATTCAATCACAGGATATGGCTGCCATTCAAAATAAAATTGATTTAATGAATGGGGATTTCAATACTTGTCGTAAATATTATTTACAAGCCTTTCAACGGGCTCAATTTCCATTTCAGAAAGTGGATGCCAGCTATTATATTGGATTGATTTCTTTTGTAGAAGAAGATTATATAGTTGCTAAAACATATTTAGAAAAAGTGATTCAATTGGGAAATAAAATGCATTTTGTTTCAAAAGCTGAACATTACTTATCCAAAATTAATGAAATGAATTTAGAAGAGTAGAGATGATTCTCTACTTTTTTTTGCCCATAAAAATAAAAAAACATTCATAGAAAATGTGAAAAAAACTTCACAAAAAGATGTGATGTGATCAAAAAGTAACATAATTCCGATACTAAGTATCACAATGGAAAAGAAAATAAAAAATTGTTTTGGATAGAGTATAGAATATTTTGATGCGATTTTGATCCATTCTAAAAGAAATCCCAAGATACAAAAACCGGCAATCCAAACATGGAATTCATTGCTCCATAAAAAAATGTCATCTCGATAAGGAAAACAAAGCGAGAATATCATTCCAAAACAAAGAAGGAAGTGAATTTTTTTATGGTAGGTAAAATGAAGATTTTCAAATATTATTTTTGAATATTGATAAAAACCAAAAACAGAGCTAAGAGTCCATAACCATAAATAAACAACATGTCCCAATGTATTTCCTATATATGTTTGATTATAAAAAAAGCCATCGGTAAAATAAAATGCCAATGCGTTTAAAACAATTTCAAATCCACATATATGAATCCAGTAAATTCGTTTCATATAAAAAATTTTATCTTTTTTTTTTACAAAATCAATTTTTTTTCGAATATATATAATGGAGGATAGGAAAAATGCAAGATTGGATTCATGAAATTGATCGAGACCCAAATAGTTTTGTGGTAGAACTCAATAAAAAAGAGAGTCTGGATATTGAAATATTTCAAAGAATGGCAAATGATGAATTTTGTTTACCTTCTCTTTTAAAAGACAAAGAAAAAGGAAGAATTCTTTATTCAATTCAAGATAAAGTAAGTTTAGATGATTTTTTAAATCAATATGTCTTTGAAAAAGAAGAAGGATATGCTTTCTTAATTCATTTGTTTGAAAGTGCTATTGCGGTGAATCGCAATAAACCCGTTTATTTTCAACCTCAATATATTTTTTTAGATTCCTATGCACAAAACTTTTATTTCACGGTCATTCCTCTTTCAATTCAAGAATGGATGTTTCAAAATGATCAAACAAAAGAATGGATTGAATACCTGACAAGAAATTTTAAAACTAACACCGCCTTTGAAATTCCAGGTTATTTGATTCGATTTTTAAGTACTAATGAATTTTCTCTTTCAAATTTAATTTTAGGACTTAAAAATATTCAAAACATCTATTATCCAAAACGATTCTTTAAAAGAAAGAAAACCATTCCATTTCGCGTACAAGAACCCATTCGTCCTTTAAATTCTTACAAAATCAAAGAAGAAAAAGTTGTAGAAGACAATAAAACACAGATTTTAGGATGGAATGAACCTTTAGCTTCTTTACAAATAAATCAAGAATGGTTTCAACTCCAAAATGAAATCACTTGGATTGGAAGAGGCTATGGCTGTGATATTCAATTAAAAGAAGAAGCCATTTCTATGCAGCATGCTCGAATTATTTGTGAAAACGATCGATTTTATATTATGGATTGTAAAAGCTTAAATGGAACATATTTAGAAGGAAAAAAAGTACAAAGAAAGATGCGATTAAAAGATGGAATGCATCTTCAATTCGCAAATATTGAAGCCATTTTCCATCAATGAAAGAAACAAGATATGTATGGCAATTTAATTTGCAACGACAAGAACAATCCAGTGTGGATGTCTATTATGATTTGGTGACTTGTAAAAAAGTTGTATGTAAAACAATTCAAAAATCAGCGCATCCACAATTATTGCATCAATTTCATATGGAAATACAAGTTTTAAGTCAAATTCAATATCCTTTTATGCCCTCAATTCTAGATATTAAAGAAAATCAAGAAACTCTTTCATTATTTGAAACTTATATTCCAGGAATGAATTTAAAAGACTGGATGAATTGCCATCCCATACAAACCAGACTATTTCGCTTCTTTTATATTCTTCAAGCTTTGAATTGTATCAACCATTTACATGAAAAAGAAATATTATATGTTGATATAAAAAGAGAAAACTTTTTAATTCATCATCAAATTTTATATCTCATTGATTTTAATGGTTGCGTATATGATCAAAGCCAAGGCATTTATTTTTCATCCCCATCAAATGCAGATCCTGAATTATTTCTAAATACCCCTAAAACATATTCAATGGATATATTTGCGTTTGGAACGTTTATGTCTTCTTTTTATGCTAGAAAAAACTGGATTTTATCTAAATGCTTAAAAAAAGATTCTAAAAAACGATTTCAAAGCATTCATCAACTAAAATGGACTTATATCATTTATTCATTCATCAAACTTATTATTGTATTTATTCTGTCTGTTTTTTTGGTTTTGAATGGAGGAAAGGAGACACTGGAAAGAAAATATAAAGCCCATCCCAAAGATGAACTCATATTCATTCAATTATATGAAAAAGATTTATCGAAACAAAAAGGAACGTATTATGAAAAAATTCAGAGTAATTTATATCAATGGATTCAAGTAAAAACTTTAAAAGAAAGTTTAAAAAATCCAGAAATTGCGTTTTATATGATGAAACAAGCCATATTGTCACAAAATTCTATGTATTGTCAATTCTTTATCGAAAATATTCCACAATCAATTCAAACACAAAATAAAGAGCTTACTCAATTTTTAATTCAAATAAAAGAAAAACAAATCACACTTTCTTTTTGTGATCAATACATAACATATTTAAATCAATCACAAGAATTAGATACTCTCTCTATTTTTATGAATCTTTTAGTGGATGAACAAATTATTGTATCAAATTTGAATGAATTATTTGAACTTCATGAAAAAATGACACCCAATCATCCAGAATTTGAAATTTGTTCTATTTTCTATTTAGAATATTGTTTATTTTTACAAACAAAGGAATTGAGTCTACCTGTTCCTGATTCCTATCAACAAAGCCAAAATGAACAAGTGCAAACCTTGATTCATTACTTAGAAAGGAGTTAATTATGTTTTTTACAATCTTTTCCTATCTTCAGTTTTTCATACAAGATTCAATGATTCAAATTCAAGTTGATGACATTGTGGACATTGAACAAAGTACATTTATATATGAAGACGAAATTCTGGATTCTTTATCTTTTACTCTTCAAGAAGGAAATACAACTTTATATGTTTGTTTAAAAGACGAACAAGGAAATATTTTAGAAGAAAATGAACAAGATTTTTTTCAAGATACAACACCACCTATCTTTCATTTAATGAAAGAAGATTACCAAATAAAAGACAAACTCGTTTTATGGAATGATATGGAACTACATTTAGATATTGAAGATGAAAGTGAAGTGGAAACAAAGATTTATGTGGATGATATTCTTCAAAAAGAAAATGATTTTTGGGTAAAAATGGAAAACCAACTCATCCGTATAGAATGCGTGGATGAATATGGAAATCAAACGATTGAAGAAATTCCTGTTGAAGCACAAAAAGACTTTATATCAAGTAATATCAATGAAGAATATACACTTCAAAATCATGTTTTATTATCATATGAAGATGAAAACTTTGTCATTGAACAATATTTCAACGATGAAAAAATCAATGAAATTGAACATGAATGTATATTAAATCAACCAGGAAATTATCGCTTTTTATGTAAACACAAACTTTATCCATATTTAGAAAAAGAAATTACATCTTTTACTTTTACTAATCAACAACCATGGATTGAAATCAACAACGAACAAAGTCATTCCATGGATGACATTCTTGTTCAAATTCAATACAATTGTCCATATCTTTTGACAGGATATATCAAAGTACAAGATCAAATATATGATTTACAAAATAGTTTTCTATTATCCACACCACAAAATGAAACATTTCAAGTTGAAGTATTTGTACAAGATGTTTTTGGTCAAATAGCACAGATACAAAGACAATTCTATATTGATAAAAGAAAATTGGAATGTAGTTTATACTTCAATGAAAAAGAAGTAGAATCTTCTATTGTTTATTTTACACATTGTTATGATTTTCAATTTCAAACCAATAAAGAAGCACATATAGAACAAGAAATCAAAATTCTAAATGAGAATATACAAAATATAATGGATGCATTATATCAATTGCCAGATTATGGCATTTGTAGTGTTTCTTACAAAGTATTTGATGATTTTGGACAAGAACAAGTTTTTGATTATCAATTTATAAAACTTCCAGTACAAGTACAAGTGAATACACCTTCACTCTATCCAGATCGAACATATACCATTCAAAAAGAAAAAGTAGAAATAAAAAAAGAAGTGAAGGATATTGATCCACCTGATATTTTATTTTTATTTAATAAACAAAAAAAAGAAAGACCTTCTTTTTTAGAAACCATTCGAATGAGTTTATCCAATGAAGAAGATTTTTTTGTGTCGTTGATTATGAATGGAAAAGAAATAGATCTTTCACAAATTCAAAAAGATGAATACAATCACAATTATTATGAATTCAAAGCTATGAAGCCTTTTTATTCGATTCAAGTGATTGCTAAAGACAATGCAGGAAATATCAATGAAAAAGATATAGAAATTCATACACAATATCCAGTTGCTTTTATTTTATTTCTAATTCCATTGATATATATCATAAAAAAAGTCCATGAAAAAAATTCAAATCATTCATGACAATCAATGTGAATTCATTGTGTTTGAAAAAGAAAAACAAATGGATTCTTTTCAATTTGTGGAACAAAAAGAAAGTATTCAAATAAAATATCAAGATAAAATTTATATTCTAAAATCTAGTTTAAAAATTGAAAATGTATTGTTATTCTTAATTGAAAAAAGAACATTTTCCATTGTTTCCTTATCCAATTTCTTCAATATTGGAAGAGATACAACAAATCAATGTGTGATTAAAGATGCTTATATAAGCAATCATCATTGTCAAATTCAAAAACAAAAAGATTTTTATCAATTCATAGATTGTGATAGTACAAATGGTGTTTATATCAATGGAAAAAAAGAAAAAAAATATAAGCTGAAAGATGGAGATATTCTTTGGATGGGAAAATATGAATTTGTATATTTTGATCAGTATTTAATCATTCCCTTTAAAACTTCATCTAGTTTAATAGAATCAAAAAAAATTTGTTTTCCACAAATAAAAATACAAAACTATCATTGTCTTCAACATGATTTTCAATCCATTCAAGTGGAAAGCTATTCATGGGATGCTCCAATCAAGAAACAAAAAATCTTTCAATCCGTCGGTTCTTCTATCTGTATTTTATTGTCTTCTCTGATTTCTGGCCTTTTCTTATTTTTAAATCATCCCGAACAAAAAGAACAACTTTTATCTATGTTGTGTATGTCTTGTTCTATGGCATTTGCGTTTTTGTTGTATGGCCTTTATAACCGACATATCCAATATCAAGTATCAAAACAGGAAGTTTTACAAAAAGAAAAAGACTATTTTTATTATCTGGATTGTTTATATAATGATTTTTGCATTCAAAAAAAAGAATACGAAGAAAAAATAGTTGCCCAGGAATTGTTGTTAAAAACACAAATGATGAATCCAGATCAAATTTTGATTGATATTCATAGTATTTCTCTTTCTTATTTTCAATTAAAAGATGTTCCTTTTCAGTTTCTTCAATCAAAAATGAATCAAAACATTAAGAAATGGATAAAACAACATCCATGTGAAATCAATGAATGCATTTATTTAAGCAACCAACAAGCTTTGTATCTTCCATCTCATTTAGATGGATGGCTTCAAATGTTGTGTAGTATCAACAATGATATGAAATATGTTTGTGTTGGAAAAGCATTCAAAGATGCGTATTACTTATGTCATGAAAAATGTCGAGAAGGAAATAAGAGATTGTGGATTTTTGATGAAAAAAGTGAACAATTGTTTTTATCCAATCAAAAAGAAAATCAAAGATATGTTTTTCTGGTTCATGAAAATGTATGTACACATATTGAACTAAAAATCACAAATGTATCGATTTTCTATCCCTTTATATATCAAGCCTATCAAATTCGACAAGAATTAAAACCATCTCCTCCTTCATTTAAAGAAGTCTTACATATTTCTTCTTCTTTTTCTTGTACAAAGCGTTACCAGAAACAAGTGTGTTTAAAAGTAGTTTTGGGTTTTGATGAACAAGGAAAAGTAATTGAACTTGATTTAGATGAAAGAAAAGATGGAGTGCATGGATTGATTGCTGGAGCAACGGGTTCAGGAAAATCTGAATTATTGTCTTTGATTTTATTACAGCTGATTTTAAATAATTCATCAAAACAATTTCAATTTATTGTGATTGATTTTAAAGGTGGAGCCATTTCTCATTCTTTTTCTAATTTCGCACATTGTGGAGCCATGATCACAAATTTAGACCATGACTTAAAACGATTCTTTGTTTGTATGAAAAAACTCATTGAACAAAGACAACAAATACTAGCCAAAGAAAAAGTTTCAAGTATCCAGGAATATAATACGAAGATTCAAGATGGAATGAGTCATATTTTAATTGTAGTCGATGAAATGGCACAGTTAAAGGAACAATCCATTGAAGCATTGTCGACTTTAAAATCCATTGCTCGTATTGGACGATCATTAGGTATACACCTCATTTTATCAACACAAAAACCATTAGGTGTTATTGATGATCAAATATGGGCGAATACTTCTTTTCATATTTGTTTAAAAGTCAATACAAAACAAGATTCAATGGAAGTTTTACACAATGGGGATGCTTATACATTAAAACAACCAGGACAATTTATTCTTCAAAGAGAATCTTGTCTTAAGGGAATGAGTTATTACATCAAAGAAAGAGAAACAAAATATTGTGTTGTGAATGATTATGATGAAGTGATAGAAGAAGTAAAAGAAAAACAATCAGTTTTTGATTTTTGTTGTCAAAAAATAATGGAAACTAAAAATCCGATTTCTTATTTTGTATTACCGAAATTAGAATCATATCCATTTCAAAATGAATTATTTGTATACGAAGACTTAAATATATGTCAACAAAAAGCTGTTTCCTTACAATTTGGACAATCTATGATTGTTTGTACGCAAGAAAATATTGTATGTTCATTGGTATCTAATTTTAAAGGAATAGTGTATGCGTATCGATTTCATGAATTAACAAACTATGTAGATCAAGTATTTGATTCTACTAAAGATTTATATGAACTTTCCATTCAAACAAATGAATTTACATTAATAGTTCATGCAGATGAAAACTGGTATAAATACAATTCTTTTTTCCAAAAGAAAAATATTCGATTATTGGTTTTTGTTCAAGATGTTGTACTGGATAAATCTTCATTTGATTTTCGTTGTACTTATCATTGTTCATTCGAAAAAAAGAAACAATTTTTTTCTTTAGTACATGTTTCTAGTCAAGATCAAATAGAAATGGAAAAAGGATTATTTGATTATTATTTTCATTTTAAAAAAGCCATTCCAAAACAAAATAAAAAAAGAATCCCACAATCTTCTTTTACTTATTTAGGACAAGTGAAAGATAAATGGGTGGTATGGACCCATGAAAGAAAATTATTAATTGTTTATGCACAACATTCTCAAAAAGAAAAAATAGAAAACTGGATTCGAGATTGGAAAGATCAAGATAAAATTCAAGTCATAAACATTGTCAATCATTTGGAATTTTTTCAATCAACTACTTATTTAGAACATCATTATGATTGGGATGTATTATGGATTGGGGCAGGTTATTTAGAATATGGATTGTATTTACGTAAAAAAAATATTCCAAGTTCGTCTTTGATGTTTTGGGATGCTTTTCATGCATATAGTCTGGAGGAAGACAATGAATCGAATTTTATTACATATTAAAGTATTTACGCATCCATATCCACATGATGTATGGATGCAGGAAGATGGTCAAGTTGAAAATTTTATCAAAGATGTCACAAAGAAGTGGCTATGTGAAAAATATACATTTGATCATTTTATGTATCACGTAGAAACAAAACGTGTCTTAGAAAACGATAAAACCTGGAAAGAAAATCGTGTATTACCAGGGGATCATTTATTGTTGATATAGGAGAGATTATGAAAATCAGTGTAAATTATGATGAATTATGGCAACAAAGTATTTTATTAAAAAATCGTAAAGAAGAATATCAGGGAATCATTGAAACAATGAATTCTTTGATTCATGAAATGTTTACCATTTGGCAAGGAGACGATCAATTGACATTTGTTTCAAAATTTGATGAACTCTATCCTCGATTGCATCAATTGACACAATTGATGGAGGACTATGCCAATGTACTTCAAAAAAGTGCGATGATGTATCAGCAACTACAAGAACAGCGCATTGCACAAGCGCGTTTACTAGCTTAGAAGGAGAAAAATATGCTTCAAATTCAATATGAAGATGTCAATCAATATGCGAATCAATTAAGTGCATTAAAACTTCAAATGATGAATGTATTTCAAGATATTCAAGGTCAAATCAATAGTCTTCCAACCATTTGGAATTCACCAGCATCAAATCAATTTCAAAATGAATTTCAAAGTCTTGTTCCTGTTTTTTCCACTTTTGTAGAAGTTATGGATATGTATGCCCAGTTCTTAACACAAACAGCTTCTACGTATCGAGAAAACGAAGAAATGTTAAGAAATGCCATTGGATCATGAAATCCAATACTACCAGGAACTTTTATCGTATTTGATTTCCATTCAAAATCAATCTTCTTCTTTAACAAGTTCAAATCAAGAACAAAACTATATTTATTCAAGTTTATGTTCTTTGATTTCTTTGGTTCAAAACCAGATTCAGCTTTTATATGAACATCGAAACACAGAGTCTTAGGCAAGTAGCTTATGGCTTACAAACACGAATGTGTTTCTTAAATCTTCCTGTACCTTGTCAGAAAAACCACCAAATCATTTTAAATCGCTTATCATCTTTATCATCTTTTTTTCAGGAATCCGCTTCTATTTGGGAAAACAATGAAAATTTTCAATTTTCAAAAGGAAAAATAACGACTTCTTATTCTAAAAATATAAATGGAATGAGTCAACTTTTAAGAAAATCTGTAAAATCTTCTTTATATGGTTCCATTTCTTATCATTATGGAACCATTGCTTCTAAAAACTTACCCATTTCTATTTCAATTCATGCTTTAAATTTAAAGGCGACAGGGAAAGCAGAAGCTCAACTCTGGAAAAACAAAACATTTGATCCTTCTTTACAAATCAATGCCACTGTAGATGCTTCTTTACTAGAAGGAAATGCCAATTTAAAAATTGGAAATTCATCCATTTATGCTAAGTCAAGTGCGAAAGGATATGTTGGAGTGGCTTATGCGAAGGCAAAGGCAGTCATTTCAGTGGATGAACAGACTTTTTCTTTAGGAGCAGGTATAGCAGCTTTGAAAGGATCAGTGAGTTGTTCGTTTCATGTATTTGGTGCCTCCATTACATTAACGGGATCGGGTTCAATTGGAAGTATGGAAGCTAATTTGGAGTATAGCCATAAAAATCGTGAATGGGAATTTGGTAGTAAATTGGGATTTATTTGTGGACTGGGCTTTAAAGTAAAGGTGAATGTATAGTATGAAAGAATTATTACCACTTGGTTCAGTTGTTCGATTAAAAGGAGCCACTCGACGTGTTATGATTGTTGGGCGTCTTCAAAATTTAAAGAATCAACCGGAACTCTATGATTATGCAGCTGTTTTATATCCAGAAGGATTAATTGACAGTGAGCATTTCTATGTTTTTAATCAAGAAGACATTGATTGTTTGTTTTTTATTGGACTACAAGATGTAGAAGAATTCAATTATCGCTTTGAATTAGAAAAACATATACCATCATAAAAGGAGAATTCATTTGAATTCTCCTTTATTCATCTTCTGTTTCTGTTAATTCTGGATAATCAATTAAATATTCAGGATTGTTTAATTTCAAATAATCAAAAATATCTTGATCATAAATTTTCAAATCAAATTTTTCAAAATAATAAGTCCATAATTCTTTTTCGAAATCCGTTCCAGCTGAAATTGTTTCTTCAAAGGCTTCGATATTTTCATCATAATCTGTAGAAGAAACAACGACAACAAAGGCATAAGTTGTTCCATCATCATTTGTAAAGACTTCATCAATGACACCGGCTTTACTTTGTTTATAAGCCTGGTTAATGGCACGTGTTGGACAGTCTGTATTTAAAGTTGTTAAGACAATTTCTTCATTTGAAAAAGATGAATCTGCACTCGTATATGCATCATATACAGTAGCTAAGTCTTGTCCATCTTTTAAAGCATCAATGGCTTTTTGAGCTGTTTTTTCGTCGTCACATTTTAAGATAGTAACAAGAGATGGTTTATATTCTTTTTGAATAGCTTCCTTGTTGTCTTTAAAATACTGTGCCTGAAGCTGAATACCTTGTTGCTCAGGAATCAATACTTTTTCGATATAATCAGAAGCATCGCGATATCCCATTTGGACCAGTTGAGAATCCAGATCACTATAGTCTTCTGCTAAAGAATCATAACTATCCTGTGCTTTTTCTTTTATTTCATCATTTAAACCAACAACTTGGTCATAGACTGCATT
>NZ_JBJEEY010000005.1:0-23552 GCF_051873555.1 Floccifex sp.
TGGTTTTGGACCAGGCAGAAATGCCGGTCTTGTGGAAAGATAGGAACGGTAGGGTGGTATCTAGGGTTCCTGTCTTTTTTTTTGTTCCTTTCTAAAACCATAATAAAAGAAAGATAAAAAATTGGAAACAAAAACCGGCAAAAACTGCCGGAAAAAATAACCTCAAGAAATATAAAAGGGTCAATCTTACCAGAAAAGAAAAAACCTCATGATTTTAAAGGTCGACTTTGACCTCATCTAGTTTTAAATATTCTTTTTAAACGCGTTCATGAACAATTTGAAATCCATGAGAAATCAAATCATTTTTAATAGTTTCAATATGATCATGGTTTCTGGTTTCGACTGTAATTTTTAGAAAACAAGATGTAATGGCCATTTCAGGGTCTCCATTATCATAGTCAATGGCTACAACATTTCCCCCGTTATCAGAAATAATTTTTGAAACACCATTTAATTGTCCTGGCTTATCTGTTAAAGCAATGGTAAAACTTGTTTTACGTCCAGACAATAATAAACCACGAGTCATAACACGATCAATAATATTAATGTCAATGTTTCCTCCAGATACAATGCAAACGACATTTTTGTTTTGAATTGGTAATTTATTAAACATAGCAGCCGCAACACTCACAGCGCCAGCGCCTTCTGCTACAATTCTTTGTTTTTCCATTAAAGTTAAAATAGCTGCGGCAATTTCATCTTCCGATACAGTTACAATGTCATCTACGTATTGTTTGACAATTTCAAAGGTGTTGATGCCTGGATGTTTTACTGCAATTCCATCGGCAAATGTATTCACATGTTCTAAGGCAATATTTTTTCCTTGTTTAAAGGATTCATACATACTAGCAGCATTGGCAGCTTGTACACCATAAATTTTGATGCTTGGTTTTAAGTTTTTGGCGGCAAAAGCGACTCCACTGATTAAGCCACCTCCTCCAATAGGAACCACAATGGCATCGACTTGATCCAATTGATCTAAAATTTCCAATCCAATTGTTCCTTGACCTGCGATGACGTCTTCATCATCATACGGATGAATAAAAGTCAAGTTCTTTTCCTGGCATTGACGCATGGCTTCTTCATAACTATCATCGTATACACCTTCCACTAAACATACATTGGCTCCATAGCTTTTTGTGGCTTCTACTTTTGATAGAGGAGAACTATCGGGCATACAGATGGTACAAGGAATACCAGCTTTTTGAGCAGATAAAGCTACGCCTTGCGCATGGTTTCCAGCTGAACTGGCTATAATACCTCTTTCTTTTTCTTCTGGTGTTAATTTACTGATTTTATAATAAGAACCTCGAATTTTAAAACTTCCTGTTAATTGCAAGTTTTCGGGCTTTAAAAATATATTGTTTTCACATTCGATATTCGTGACGGGAATGATATTTGTTTTATGTACAATTTTCTTTAAAACATTCTTCGCGTCATAGACTTTATCAATTGTTAACATGTTTCATCCTCCAATTAAAAAAACGTGATATAATTATAACACGACTTTGGAGGGATGAGCATGGATTTAATACAATTTCGAAGGGAAATTGAAACTCTTGTGATTTTTCATCATATTTTAGAAGATGAATTCATTCAAAAAGTAATGGAAACCATTGAAAATCCACAAAACTATTATTCATTGTGTTCTCTGATTTACAATAAAGGAGCCAATTTATCGGATATAGTCTATAAAATGGTCATGAACGATGAAAATATGTATGTATTAAAAAAAGCAGAAAAACAATGGATTCCAGATTTTATTGAAAAAGAAGTGAATCGAGAGTTAGTAATTCTACAAAATGTATGTGATCTTACAAGTGCAGATTTTCAACATGAAGATGTTATTTGGGAAAATACACACTATGAACTACAGAAAGAATATTTACAACGTATTTTGGATTTACCAAAAAAAGGCTATGGCATATTCGCAAAATATTATGTTTTTGGAATCGATTCCAATGGCCTGTATCCCATTCAACATCCAGATACACAAACTTTGTCTTCTATGACTGGCTATGAACAACAACGAAATTTGCTGATTAAAAATACATTGGCTTTGTTGCAGGGAATGAATGCCAACAATGCCTTATTGTATGGAGATGCCGGAACTGGAAAATCTTCTACGATTAAAGCCATTGTCAATGAATACCACAACCAGGGACTTCGATTAATTGAAGTGAAGAAAAAACAAATTGCCCTTCTTCCTTCGATTTTAGAAACACTGGCAAATAATCCATTAAAGTTTATTGTCTTCATTGACGATTTGAGTTTTTCAAGCAATGACGATGACTATATTGCTTTAAAAAATATTTTAGAAGGATCTACAACATCCAATAAAAGTAATGTCGTTATTTATGCTACAAGCAATCGACGTCATTTTATGAAAGAAAATTTTTCAGATCGAACTGGTGATGAACTTCATCGAAACGATACCATTCAAGAGACAATGTCTTTAGCAGCTCGCTTTGGTTTGACAATTACATTCCAAAAACCGGGATCAAATTTGTATTTGGAAATAGTGAAGCAATATGCCAAAGACTATGGATTGAATTTAGATGAAAAAGAATTAAAAGTGAAGGCAGAAGCGTTTGCGATTCGAAATAATGGAAGATCGGCTAGAACCGCAAAACAATTTGTTGAATTCGAAAAAATCAATCAAACGTTTATGGATTAGATATGGAAATAAAAAAAAGTTTGTCACAAGTCACTGCCGATCGATTAAAAGAAGACATATTAAAAGAAAAGAAATATCGCCCGGGTCAAAAATTACCCAATGAAAATAGTTTAGCCAATGAATATGGAATTTCCAGAAGTACATTAAGAGAAGCTATTCGTATTCTGGTTTCCCAGGGAATTTTAGAAGTACAAAGAGGAAATGGAACTTTTGTATTGGATCAGTTAAATCAAGTTGCGACAAGTTCTTTTTCCACTAAGGATATGAAAGTCACGTTAAAAGATTTATATGAAACACGTTTGATTTTTGAACCAGAAGCTGCTGCATTGGCTTGTAAAAGAGCAACGGATGAAGAAATTCAGGAAATCTTAGAATTGGGTCAAATTTGTCAGAAAGCAATTTTAAAAAATCCAACGAGTAAAGAAAGAGTGGCTAGTGAAACAGCATTTCATGGAGCCATTATTCAAGCGTGTCACAATGAGTTTCTAAAGCAGTTTATGCCAATATTAAATGAAACCATTGAAAAGACATTTGATTTAAAAATCAATTTAGATGTCATTGCTGAAGATGCCTATAAAGATCATATATTGATCATGAATTTTTTAGAAAAAAGAGATGCACTGGCTTTAAAAAGTGCTGTTACAATTCATTTGCATCATGCAGCATGGACAGAAGAATTATTTTGATTTAAGCATTGACAAGTTTAAATTTCTCATTTATACTTGTCATACAAGTTAAGAATTAGTTGTAGGACAACTAGGAGGAAATAAAATGGCAGAAGCTCGTATTTTTTATGAAAATGATTGTAATCTTGGAAATTTAGATGGAAAAACAATCGCAATTATTGGATATGGATCACAAGGACATGCACATGCTTTAAACTTAAAAGAATCAGGATGTCATGTAATTGTTGGTTTATATGAAGGTTCTAAGTCTTGGGCAAAAGCAGAAAAACAAGGATTAGAAGTTTATACAGCTGCACAAGCGGCTAAAAAAGCCGATATCATCATGATTTTGATCAATGATGAAAAACAAGCTGATATGTATAAAAAAGACATTGAACCAAACTTGGAAGAAGGAAACATGTTAATGTTTGCACATGGTTTCAATATTCATTTTGGATGTATCGTACCACCAAAGAATGTAGACGTTGCTATGATTGCGCCAAAAGCACCTGGACATACAGTTCGTTCTGAATACCAGGAAGGAAAAGGAACACCTTGTTTAGTTGCGGTTGAACAAGATGCAACTGGTAAAGCATGGGATATCGCATTGGCTTATGGAGCTGGAATCGGTGGAGCTCGTGCTGGTTTATTGGAAACAACTTTCCGTACAGAAACTGAAACAGACTTATTTGGTGAACAAGCTGTATTATGTGGTGGAGTTTGTGCATTAATGCAAGCTGGATTTGAAACATTAGTTGAAGCTGGATACGATCCAAGAAATGCTTACTTTGAATGTGTACATGAAATGAAATTAATTGTAGATTTAATTTATCAATCTGGTTTTGCTGGAATGAGATATTCTATTTCAAATACAGCTGAATATGGTGATTATATTACTGGACCAAAGATTATTACTGCTGAAACAAAGAAAACAATGAAGAAAATCTTATCCGATATCCAAGATGGATCATTCGCAAAAGAATTCTTATTGGATATGTCAGATGCAGGTCGTCAAGTTCATTTCAAGGCTATGCGTAAATTGGCTGCAGAACATCCAAGTGAAAAAGTTGGAGCTGAAATTCGTAAATTGTATAGCTGGAACAATGAAGACAGCAAATTAATTAATAACTAATGGACATCTTAGATGTCCTTTTTTATAATGAAATAAAACAGGAGGTTGTTTTATGGGATTATTAAAAGTCACAAAAAATGCAGTGGGATCTGTATTTGCAGATGCCTGGAAAGAATATTTTTATTGTGATTCTTTGTCAAGTCATGTTTTAGTTTCCAGAGGTTTTAAAAGAAAATCCAATAATAATAAAGGAAACGACAACATTATTACAGATGGTTCTATTGTAGCTGTTGCTGATGGACAATGCATGATTATTGTAGATCAAGGAAAAATTGTAGAAGTTTGTAGTGAACCAGGAGAATATACATATGATATTTCATCAGAACCTAGTTTATTTACATCCAATTTAGAATCTGCTATTCAACAAACATTTGATTCCATTGGAAAACGAATTACTTTTGGAGCAGATACTGGAAAAGATCAAAGAATTTATTTTATCAATACCAAAGAAAATATGGACAATAAATTTGGGACCAGTAATCCAATTCCATTTCGAATTGTAGATACAAATATTGGACTGGATACTGATGTTTCTGTTCGCTGTTCAGGAATTTATTCCTATCGAATCAGCAATCCTTTATTATTTTATACAAATGTATGTGGAAATATAAAGGATCAATTCACTCGAGATCAAATTGATAAACAATTAAAAACAGAATTTATCAGTGCTCTCCAACCTGCTTTTGCCAAAATATCACAAACAGGCGTACGCCCAAGCGAATTACCAGCCCATGTAGAAGAATTATCAAAAGCCATGAATGAGGCATTGACTTCGAAGTGGTCAAGTTTAAGAGGAATATCCATTGTATCGATTGCCATGAATCCGATTACGTTATCGGATCAAGATGCGCAATGGATCAAACAAGCCCAAAGAAGTGCCATGTTAAAAGATCCAACAATGGCTGCTGCTACTTTAGTAGAAGCCCAAGCTGATGCGATGAAAACAGCAGCGGGAAATAGTAATGGAGCGTTTACTGGTTTTATGGGCATGAATATGGCTAGCCAGCAAGGAATCAATGTACAAAGTCTATATCAAAGTCCAAAACCAGAAAAACAAGCCAATGAATGGACTTGTTCATGTGGCGCAAAATCCACTGGAAATTTCTGCTCACAGTGTGGTGCACCAAAACCAGTTTCTATTGGATGGACATGTCCAAATTGTAAAACAATTAATAAAGGGAAGTTCTGTATGGAATGTGGAACAAAGAAACCAGCCAATGAACCATTGTATCGTTGTGATAAATGCGGATGGGAGCCAGAAGATCCAAAGAATCCACCTAAATTCTGTCCACAGTGTGGAGATCCTTTTGATGAAAATGACATTGTATAATGGAAAAGAATCTTAAAAAATTAAGTATTATTTGTTTTATAGCAGGTACTTTATGTTTTATAATTGCACTAATTCTCTCAACAAATAGTTCTATTCCATATCTACTGGCTATGATGTTATGGATTGCTTCAATTATCCTGATTCGCATTCAAATGGAAATTAAGAAAAAAGAATAGTCTCCATAGTTTAATATGGAGATTTATTTCATTTATAGTGTTAAATAAAACAAAACCATATGAAATTCAAACAAAAATATGATAAGTTAAATACTATGAAGAAAGTTACCATTGTTTTAGTATTTATTTTGATATTATTAATTGGAATCGAATCTTTTTTTTCATATCAATTTATTACCTATCAACCCGATAAAAAAGAAGAAAAAGAAATTCTTGTAGAAGATATAGAATTAGAAAAAGAAATCATTAAAGATACAAGAAATGAAGAATTAAAAGAAAGAATTGAAATATATTTAAATGAGAATCAAGTTCCTCTAGATGGAATATCCATTTTTGTTTCTTCTGCAGATAATAAAGTTACTTATTCATTAAATGAAGATGAATACTTTATTGCTGCTAGTTTATATAAACTGCCATTGGCTATGATTTATTATGAAAAAGTCTATAACAAGGAAATAAATTTAGAAGATACATTGACATATGAATGGACTGAATACGAACAAGGAGGACCGATTGGAGATAGTTATTTAGTGGGTTCACAAATTCCTTTAAGTGAATTGTTGCGTTGTGTGATTTTATATTCCGATAATACAGCGGGTCATATTTTATATGAAAACTTAGGTGGTTGGAGTGAATATAAAAAATGTATTGAAAAATATAGTCCAGACTCTGATTTTGATGACATGTATTATTCTATTGAAAATGTCACAAAAGCTAGTTTTATGAACGATGTTTTAACGTATTTATATGAGCATCAAGAAATGTTTCAAGATTTATTAAAGAATATGAAAGAGTCTATGCCCAATCGCTATTTGGATCAATCCCTTCAAATGAATTTTGCACAAAAATATGGATACAACAATCCATATTCCAATGCAGCAGGCCTTTATTTAGATGAAAACAAAGGCTATCGAATTACTATATTAACGTCTTTATCGGGGTATGGAGAAAAAATTATAGGTGATATCAATCAGATTTGTTTTGAATTCTTAGTCCAATAAAATGTTGTGAATCAAATTAAAAATTGGTAGAATTAAGATGAAGGTAGAAATACCAAGGTGGGCAGGCACCTAAACTTGCATAATATGTTTAAAAGAGATGCCGATTTGCATCTTTTTTTTTGTAAAACGTAATTAGTAAATTGGAAGGTTTTTTAAAATAAAGGACTTTTCATTATATTTAAGAGATGTAAAAAGTATATTTCGTGTAATCTTAACATTCCAAAGTATATCCTTAAATATCTCTAATTAATTCTCTGAATTTGTAATATGTTTATATTTGCACTGATACATAAATGAAGTCAAGTAATTCTGAGCGTATTTTGTTTTGGCTCTCCTATATTGATAAAAAAATTTTATATTTCTGTGCAGTCCATTTACATTATCTAATATATACCCTTCAGTTTCTTTCATATATTAAATTTGCTTATTTATGATAGCTTCAATGGTTTGATAACTAGTAAAATTACATGCTCTACAAATCCATCCATCATATATTCCAATAAGTACAAAATAATAATGTGATAGAACAGGTAAGAAAATCATTTTGATACAATCACCTAGTTGGTTATCAAATTCTTTTAGTTAATTTAAAAGGATAACATAAAAATTATAAATATATTTTTTGGTGTTGGCATAAGTTCGATAAATGAGCTTTTGCAGCACTAAAGTTCTTTTCAAAGATTTTCGTTTATGCAACAAAACGTATAGATATGTTTCAAAATAAAAGTGTCAATTCATCAAAACGTTAAGTTATTAATGTGATTTTATAATGCACATCAACAAATATTTTATTTATTTGACAGAGATTGAAAGAAGGTTTAATATAAAAGTACAATAAAATTGTATAATACAAAATAAAAGGTGGAGGATATTTATGTCAAATGTTGTTTTTCAAAAAAGAATTAGGGAATTAAGGATGAAGAAGAATTGGACTATGGATCAATTAGCTTCGCAATTAGGAATTTCAAAGAGTAGAGTGAGTATGTGGGAAAACAATGGGACAGTTCCCAGAAAAGAAGTGCTTTTTGGATTGGCTAAACTTTACAATGTTTCAATTGATTATTTATTAGGAAATGATCAATTAGAGGGGATAAAACCCGAAAATAAAAAATTGAGTTATCTGCAGAGAAATTTAGGAAAACTAAATGAAGAAGAATTACAACAAGCGGAAGGAATGTTAAAAGCTGTTTTTAGAGATATTTTTGAGGACGAGGATGAAGATGATGGAATTTAGAAAACCAAATTTTAAAAAGGCGAATTTTATAGCAAATGAAATATTAGTGAAAACTCGTGTTATTAATGATTTTCCGTTCGAAATAAAAAAGTTAGTTAAAGAACAGTCGGATATTGTTTTATGTTCTTTTAAAAAGGCATCAGTAAAATACGGAATAAATATTGAGTCTTTTGGTAGTGAATCAGCTGTATGGCAAGAAATGGATGGAATGAATATTATTTTTTACAATCAGAATGAAGCTGTATATAGAATTCGATTTTCCATTGCGCATGAATTTGCGCACTATTTACTAAATCATGAAACAAATTTAGATAAGGAGTCTGAATTGTATAGAGTTCAAGAAGTTGAAGCAAATGCATTGGCAGCGCAATTGCTTATGCCCTACCAATTATTGGATGAATGCATAAGGAGAGGTAAAGTGATTACAGAATCATTTATTGCAAGTATGTTTGGCACTTCTCCTGATGCTTCTTCAAAAAGAAAGAGAACAATGCAGGCTATTTCTAATTTTAGATGGCGGAATCTTTCAGATTATGATGATATTATTCTTTTTAGATATGGTAATAAAGTCAATCAATATGTTCCAAAGACAATGAAGTATTATGATTTTGATGATGAATATGAGATGCAAAAAGAACGTGAAAGTTGGCAATTATACCGAAACTGAAAGGAGGTGGTTCTTATGTGGGTAAAAAATAAAACGCATATGTAAGTTTAGGGCAAAGTTACATATACGCTCTATGTTGAAGATGTTAAATCTTCTTGTTTGGTCGCTTGAATAATAACATTTTTAACATAGGAAATCAATTTAAGAATGCTCTTTTTGCTATTCCGCATTAAATGCGAAGAGGAGTTATATATTGACAAAAAAAGATTATTATTCAAAATTAAAAGTATTAAATAAGCCAATTGATGATGTATTTGGTGCGTTTTTGTTGGATGGTGCAGAATATGACACAAAATGTGGTTATGATATACCATTTATTAATGTACCAAATAATGTGATATTACCAGAAAAAATGATTTCATACCAGAAATGTAGCGAAATTGATATAACTCAAAGAAAAAACTATTTTGTTCATTTTTATCAAAAAGATTATACATTTGATGGAAAGAACGGGATTTGGAATTCTCTAATCGAGAATAGAAATTGCAAAAAAGGTTTTAATTTGAAGAAACTTGATGGATATGGTGCAATAATCTGTCCGGATTTCTCAACTTATGGAGATATGCCACGTGTTATGCAAATATGGAATGTATTTAGAAGTCGTACTGTGGGATATTTCCTATCTTCAATAGGATACATTGTAATACCAAATGTGAGATGGACAGATAAAAAAAGTTATACCTATAGTTTTGCAGGAATACGAAAGAATAGTGTAGTGGCAATTGGGACTTTAGGGTGTTTAAGAAGTAAGGCAGATAAAGAACTATTTCTTCCGGGTTTAGAAGAGTTGATTATTCGAATTAAACCAAAAGTCATTATATTTTATGGAATTGTAAATTACGAAATGAAATGTATATTGGATGAATATGATCAGCAATATATTTGTTTTTCATCTCAGATTTCTGAAGCAATGGAGTAACAACATGGGAATGAAAGCAAATAGCGGTTTTTTCAGGGGAACTAGTGGAAACCCCATAGCAGGTGATGCAAGTTTCATGGAAACAAAAGATTTATTTCTTAAAAATATAAGAAATAGAAAAGATGTTGATCCAAATGGAAAATTTGATTTAATTGCTCACGGGACTTCAAAAACAATAGAAGTTGAACATAATGGAAATAAAGTTCAGATTAATTCCAGAACGGCTGCCAAATTAATAAGGAGATTACCCGGATACAAGAAAGGGCAACCAATTAGATTGTTATCTTGTAGTACCGGTTCAAAGACAAAAGGATTTGCGCAGGATTTAGCCAATAAATTGAATGTAAAAGTATATGCTCCAAGTGACATACTATGGGCATATCCATCTGGAAAAATTGTAGTTGCGCCAAGAAATAAAACAGGAGATGGACCTGATTTATCAAAAAAAGGTAGATTTATTGAATTTAAACCAGGAGGTAATAAGAAATGTTAAAATGTCCTAAATGTGGAGCAAAATTAATAGAGAAACAATATGGTTCTTCCTTAGAAATAAAGTGTACGAAATGTGATTATAGTGTAGTAGCAACTAATATAAGTCTGATTCATGAAGATGAAACGATTTACGATATATACTTATTGAATGGTAATATAATCAATCAAAAAGTCATAATGCTTGTAAAGAATATTTTTAACATTAGCTCTAACGAAGCGTTAAAGCTAGTAAAAAGTGGGAAAGATATAAAATTGTATTCAGGTAATGCAGTAGAAGTAAAATCGTTAAAAGAAAAATTAAATAATCTGAACTTAAAATTTAAAATTGTTCCAGATCATAATTGGTAAATTTGGTTTTGCACAAAAATATGGATACAACAATCCATATTCCAATGCAGCAGGCCTTTATTTAGATGAAAACAAAGGCTATCGAATTACTATATTAACGTCTTTATCGGGGTATGGAGAAAAAATTATAGGTGATATCAATCAGATTTGTTTTGAATTCTTAGTCCAATAAAATGTTGTGAATCAAATTAAAAATTGGTAGAATTAAGATGAAGGTAGAAATACCAAGGTGGGCAGGCACCTAAAAAAGTTGAAGACATTGAGAAGTCGATAAAATATCTCTATCCTGGTATACATATACCGGCTGACAACCAGCAGAAATGTTGTAGACATTGAGAAGTCGATAAAATATCTCTATCCTGGTATACATATACCGGCTGACAACCAGCAGAAAACTTGCATAATATGTTTAAAAGAGATGCCGATTTGCATCTCTTTATCATTAAAAGGAGAAATATGAGTCATTATAAGATAAGTGAAAAAGAAAAATGTCGTTTACGAGAAGCGGCAATTCTTGGTGCTCGATTTTATAAAGATTATTTAATGGATAAAAAATTTATTGTCATAACAGATGATTATCAAATTCATGAAATAGTTTTTTATAAAAAAGATTTTCTACATTTAACAGGTCTTAAAACGAATATAAAAAAATCAGAAACTTTTTTAGATCTATGCATAAATGGAAAAATTTCAACAGGAAATATTTTGACAAATCAAAGACATAATAAAAACACATTAAAAAACAAATCCAAAATTTTATTAAAATTAGATAAATTTCTTCACACTGACACTTCTACAAACCTCTATCTATACGAATTAAAAACCTCTTCTTATACTTTTCCATCTGCTATAAAAAACGATAAAGAAAATTGTACAATAGCTTTTAAAGATGATGATTTACATGCTAGGAGTTTACGCAAGGCAATAAATTCAAACAATTTCTTGGAAAGTCATTTAATTTTAGCTGTTCTTGAAAAAAAGAACTCTTCTTTAAAAACGATTTATCAAAGATATGTAAAATAAAAAAGAGATGACAAGCATCTCTTATTTTAAAATTGCACCTTTATCGGCTCCTTGAACCAGTCTTTGATAACGAGACAACCATCCTGTTTTAAATTGCGATTCAAATTCAGGTTGTTGTGCACGGCGTTGTTCAAATTCTTCATCGGATACATGTGCATGGATTGAATAATTTGGAATATCAATGGTAATCAAGTCACCTTCTTTGATCAATCCAATGTTTCCACCAGCTGCGGCTTCAGGAGCTACGTGACCAATAGAAGCGCCACGACTTGCACCGGAGAAGCGTCCATCTGTAATTAAAGCAACGGATTTATCTAATTTCATTCCAGCTAATGCAGATGTAGGATTCAACATTTCACGCATTCCTGGACCTCCTTTAGGTCCTTCATATGTAATGACTACAACATCTCCTGGTTGAATGCCACCAGCATAGATACAGGCAATAGCTTCTTCTTCACTTGTAAAGACTCTAGCTGGACCTGTATGTGTCATCATGCTTGGATCCACTGCACTTCGTTTAACAACGCATCCTTGTTGGGCGATGTTTCCAAATAAAATCGCAATTCCTCCTGTAGAAGAGTAAGGATTTTCAACGGGGCGAATTGTTTTTGGATCTTTATTGTAGGCAAATTCAATATTTTCTTTAATTGTTTTTCCATTTGCTGTAATCAAAGACGTATCAATTAATCCTAATTTATCCAATTCATGATAAACTGCCTGTAAACCACCCGCTGCATTTAAGTCATGCATATGTGTAGGACCAGCAGGCGCTAAATGACAAAGATTTGGTGTTTTTTCTGAGAATTCATTGAATGTACTCAATTGTAATGGACAACCCGCTTCATTGGAAATGGCTAACAAATGAAGTACAGAATTCGAAGAACATCCTAAAGCCATGTCACAAGTTAAAGCATTGCGAATGGATTTTTCATTGATAATATCTTTGATACAAATATTTTTTTCTACTAAATTCATAATTGCCATACCAGCGTGTTTCGCTAATTGTAAACGATTGGCATGAACAGCTGGAATCGTTCCATTTCCAGGAAGTGCAATTCCTAAAGCTTCACATAAACAATTCATAGAATTGGCTGTATACATACCAGAACAACTTCCACATCCTGGACACGTTTGTTCTTCGAATTCCTGTAATTTCGCATCGTCAATTAAATTGGCTTTACGCGCTCCCACGGCTTCAAACATCTTAGATAAAGATGTATCGACTCCATCAACACATCCAGACATCATAGGTCCTCCTGAACAAACAACGGTTGGAAGATTTAAACGAAGAGCTCCCATAACCATTCCAGGAACGATTTTATCGCAGTTAGGAATTAATACCAATCCATCAAAGGCATGGGCCTGGGCCATGGTTTCAACAGAATCGGCAATTAATTCACGAGATGGTAAAGAATATTTCATTCCAATATGTCCCATCGCAATTCCATCACAAACACCAATGGCAGGAACCATAATAGGTGTTCCACCAGCCATTCGAATGCCTGCTTTAACAGCTTCTTCAATTTTATCTAAATGAAAATGACCTGGAACAATATCACTGTGGGCACTGACAACCCCAATTAAAGGGCGATCCAATTCTTCTTTTGTATATCCCATTGCATAGAATAAAGAACGCATTGGTGCTTTTTCTACCCCTTCGGTAACAGCCACACTTTTTAATTTTTTCATATATCCTCCTTTTTAATCGATACTGGAAACATCTGTGATGCCAGCATCTCTGGAAATACCTGTAACACCTGTACGACAAACTTCGACAATTTCATAACAGCTTAACATGTTTAAGAATCCATCGAGTTTTTCAGTGGCTCCTGTTAATTCAATAATCATACAAGTCTTTGATAAAGAAATGATTCGACCACGATAAATGTCAACAATTTCTTTGATTAAAGAACGATTGGTTTTGTCACAGGCAACTTTAACTAACAATAATTCACGGAACAAACTATTGTCTTTTTCTAATAAGAAAATATCTTTAACAACTTCTAATTTACGTGTTTGCGTTAAAATTTGCGCTAAACTTTGTTCATTTCCATTAAATACAACCGTAATACGACTGATTTTTGGATCATTGGTTGTAGAAACCGTTAATGAATCAATATTAAATCCACGGCGACCAAATAAAGAAGCCACTCGCGTTAATACATTTGCTTGGTTTTCCACAAAAATACTAATAACTTCTCGTCTTTTCATAAGGCCTCCTATTTAATAATCATATCCGATACGGTTCCACCATTTGGAATCATTGGCAATACTTTTTCTTCTTTCAGAATATTGCAGGCAATCCAAACAGGACCATTGATTGTAAGTGCTTTCTGGAAAGCTTCCTTAAATTCTTCAATCGTATTGACTTCAAAACCAGTGGCACCAAAACCTTCAGCTAGTTTTGGATAATTGGTTTTACGACCAGGTGTTGTATTGGAATAGCGTTTACCATAGAATGCAGTTTGCCATTGATAAACCATTCCCAGGACTTTGTTGTCAAAAATAATGGTAATAATAGGTAATTCATTGGAAACAGCTGTACAACATTCATTTAAATTCATATGGAAAGAACCATCTCCTGTAAAATGAATGACACGTTTTTCTGGACAACCAAATTGCGCACCAATTGCGGCTCCATATCCATATCCCATGGTACCCAATCCACCACTTGTTAAGAAGTTTTCACTTTTAATGTGATGCACATATTGAGCCGCCCACATCTGATGTTGACCAACATCTGTTACATAGACTGTTTCTTTGTCTGTTAATTTACATGTTTCTTCAATAATATCACGAGGACGAAGCTTAGCATTGGCTAAGTCCTGATCCACCCATTTATGAGCTTTATGACATTCTTCAATCCATTCTGTGTGTTTTGTTTTTTCAACCAAAGGAAGTAAAGACATTAAGACTTCTTTGATATCGCCAATAATTTGATAATTAATTAAAACATTTTTATTGATTTCAGATTCATCAATATCAATTTGTATTATGCCAGCATTTTTGGCAAATTTTCTTGGATTTAAAGCCACTCGATCACTAAAACGAGTACCAAGTGCAATTACCAAGTCTGCATTATCAATGGCAATATTTGCTTGCATGGAACCATGCATTCCAATTAAACCTAAATTTTTTGGATTATCATAGCGAATAGCTCCTGCACCCATTAATGTATAAGTTGCCGGGCAATCGTATTTTTCAATAAATTGATTTAATTCTTTTTGTGCATGAGAAGCACATACACCTCCACCATAATAAATGACTGGGCGTTTAGCTTCTTTTAACAATTGTGCAATTTCCTGTAATTGAACATCTGGAACAAATGGATTTTTGTTTAACTGTAAAGGCTTTTGTTTTGTGTACTCATATAGATTTTTTGGATCCGTCACATCTTTTGTGATATCAATTAAAACAGGACCCTTTCTTCCTTCATTCGCAATTCGGAATGCATTGCGAATCGCATCTGCTAAATCTTCAATTTTGTTGACAAAATAATTATGTTTAGTAATTGGTAAAGTCACACCAGTAATGCTGACTTCCTGAAAAGCATCTCGACCAATCGCATTACTTCCAACGTTGCAAGTAATCGCAATTAAAGGGATGCTATCTAACATAGCTGTCGCAATACCAGTTACGAGATTGGTAGCTCCTGGGCCGCTGGTCGCAAAGACAACACCTGTCTTTCCTGTAGCACGAGCATATCCATCGGCAGCGTGAGAAGCACCTTGTTCATGTGCGGTTAACACATGATGAATTTTATCTTGGTATTTGTATAATTCGTCATAGACATTCAGGGCGGCTCCTCCTGGATAACCGAAAACGGTGTCGACTCCATGTTCCAATAATACTTCCATTATGATTTGAGAACCACTTAGTTTCATATTATTCACTCCCATTCTACGTACTTTTTAGTATAATATATTTAAGCCAAAAATTGTAGAGATTTTTGATTTTTCTGAAAATTTTCTGAAAATAAATTGAAAATGATTTTTAAAATGTTATACTTATATCACTAGCAACGATTTGGAGTAGTAATAGAAGGAAGAATGATAGAGAGTGAATGGATGGTGGAAATTCACATTGCGAATTCTATGAACTTGCCAAGGAGCCAATCGATAAGCGATTCGTAATACAGGCGTTAACTTTTGAAAGAGGGCTCATTTATGACAAATGAGAACTAAGGTGGTACCGCGTATTTTTACGTCCTTAGAAATAAGGACGTTTTTTTTTGGTTAGGAGTTGATGACATGGACTTAACGGACTTATGTAAAATATTTCAAATAGGAAAAAAATATAAATAAGAAGGAGAAAAAAACTATGATGAACTACAAAAAATACCACAGAGGATATTACATGCCTCCTGAAGAGTCTTTGGAATGGACAAAAAAAGAATATATTGACCATGCTCCAATCTGGTGCAGCGTTGATATGCGAGATGGAAACCAGGCATTAGTTACACCGATGAATTTAGAAGAAAAACTACAATTCTGGAAAGTATTAATTGAAGTTGGATTTAAAGAAATTGAAGTCGGATTTCCAGCTGCTTCAGAAACTGAACACGAATTTTTACGTACATTGATTGAAAATAATATGATACCAGACGATGTTACTGTTCAAGTATTGACACAGGCACGGCCACATATCATTCAAAAAACATTTGATTCATTGAAGGGATGTAAAAATGCCATTGTGCATTTCTATAACTCTACTTCTTTTGCTCAGCGTCAACAAGTCTTTAAAAAATCAAAAGAAGAAATCATGAAAATTGCGACCGATGGTGCAAAATTAGTTAAAAAACTAACGGAAGAAAGTGGACAAGACTATCGTTTTGAATATTCTCCTGAAAGTTTTACGGGAACGGAAGTGGATTATGCTTTAGAAGTTGTCAATGCCGTTATTGATATTATTGATCCAACACCAGAAAAGAAATTAATTATTAATTTACCAGTTACAGTGGAAATGTCTCTTCCACATGTTTATGCCTCACAAATTGAATATATGTCTAAACGCATGCATAAACGAGACTGTATTGTATTGTCTTTGCACCCACACAATGATAGAGGAACCGGGGTAGCTGATACGGAATTGGCTTTATTAGCTGGTGCTGATCGAGTGGAAGGAACATTGTTTGGAAATGGAGAAAGAACAGGAAATGTAGACATTGTTACATTGGCAATGAATATGTATACACATGGAATTGATCCACATCTACATTTTGATGATATGCCACATATCGTAGATGTTTATGAACGTGTAACACGTATGAATGTATATGAAAGACAACCATATGCTGGAAAACTTGTCTTTGCGGCTTTCTCTGGATCGCATCAAGATGCCATTGCCAAGGGAATGAAATTCAGAGAAGACAATCATAGTGATGACTGGACGGTTCCATATCTTCCAATTGATCCTACTGATGTAGGGCGCGTATATGAAGCCGATGTCATTCGTATTAATTCACAAAGTGGAAAAGGTGGAATTGCGTATATTATGCAACACAACTATGGATTTGAACTTCCGCCTGTCTTTAGAGAACAGTTCTCATATTATATTAAAGACATTTCCGATCATCAGCACAAAGAATTAAAGCCAGAAGAAATTTTTGAAATCTTTGAACGAGATTTCCTGAATTTGAATGCACCAATTCAGTTAAATGACTATCACTTTATTCGCTTAAATAATAATGGCTATCAAGCAACTTTGAGCATTGTCTTTAAAGGCGAAGAAATGGACATTGTGGGAAGAGGAAACGGACGATTAGATGCCGTAGCGAATGCGATGCGAAAATATTGTCACTTGACATTTGATATCAAAGACTATCGTGAAAGCTCATTGAATCAGGGATCCAATTCAAAAGCCGTATCCTATATTCAATTAAAAGACTGCATTCACGAAGACCGCTTTGGTGTGGGGGTGGATGATGACATCATCGCATCAAGTATTCGTGCACTATTCAGTGCTTTGAATCGTGCCATTATTCATAAGGAGGACGCAACATGTCAATGACAATGACACAAAAAATCCTAGCAGCGCATGCTGGATTAGAATCCGTAAAAGCCGGAGATTTAATTGAAGCGAATTTAGATTTGGTTATGGCCAATGATATTACTGGACCCATGGCTTTACCAATTTTCTATCAAATGGCTGACCAAGTCTTTGATCAAGATAAAGTGGTTTTAGTACCTGATCACTTTACGCCAAATAAAGACATTAAAAGTGCAGAAAACTCAAAAGCCATTCGCGAATTCTCTTTTAATCAGAAACTATGTAATCATATGGAACAAGGAAAATGTGGTGTAGAACACGCTATTTTACCAGAAAAAGGATTGGTTGTTGCGGGAATGTCTGTAATTGGAGCCGATAGTCATACATGTACATATGGAGCTTTAGGTGCTTTTTCAACAGGTGTAGGAACAACCGATATTGCTCGTGGAATGGCTACGGGACAATGCTGGTTTAAAGTACCAAGTGCCATTCAATTCAAATTAACAGGTACATTAAATCCCTATGTAAGTGGAAAAGACGTTATTTTATATATTATTCATAAAATCGGAGTCGATGGAGCTTTATATCGTTCTATGGAATTTACAGGCGATGGAATTCAGTCTTTATCTATGGATGATCGCTTTACAATCTGTAACATGGCCATTGAAGCAGGGGCAAAAAATGGAATATTCCCAGTCGATGAACAAACCATTGCTTATATGAAAGAACATTCCATGAAAGAATATACAATTTATCAAGCCGATGAAGATGCTGAATATGAACAAGTCATTGAAATTCATTTAAATGATATTCGACCAATGGTTGCTTTCCCACATTTACCAGGAAATGGACATACCATTGATGAAATCGAAAACGAAGAACCAATTTATATTGACCAAGTCGTGATTGGATCATGTACAAATGGACGTATGTCGGACTTAAGAAAAGCGGCTGCTATTTTAAAAGGAAAAAAAGTACATGAAAGAGTCCGTGTTATGGTAGTACCAGCAACACAAAAAATCTTTATGCAATGCATTCAAGAAGGATTGCTGGAAATATTTGTAGAAGCAGGATGTGCAGTCAATACACCTAGTTGTGGGCCTTGTATGGGAGGACATATGGGTGTTATGGCAAAGGGAGAAAAATGTGTTTCCACTACAAATCGCAATTTTGTGGGAAGAATGGGCGATACACAGTCTTTGATTTATTTGGCTTCTCCTGAAACTGCGGCTGCCAGCGCGATTGCTGGATATATTGCCAATCCAGAAAAATTTGGAGGTTGTCTATGAAAGCAAAAGGAACAGTTTTAAAATATGGAGATAACGTTGATACAGATGTTATTATTCCAGCTCGTTATTTAAATTCATTTGATGCCAAAGAACTAGCCAGTCACGCGATGGTGGATATCGATCCTACTTTTGTACAACGCGTAAAACCAGGCGATATTATGGTGGCTGGAAAAAATTTTGGATGTGGATCCTCACGTGAACACGCACCTCTTTGTTTAAAAACAGCTGGTGTTTCTTGTGTCATTGCCAAAAGTTTTGCTCGTATTTTCTATCGAAATGCCATCAATATTGGGTTTGCGATTTTAGAATGTGAACAAGCTGCTCAAGATATTGAAGAAGGCAATCAAGTCGAAATTGATTTTGATTCCGGAATTATTACCAATATCACAAAAAATCGACAATATCAAGCTACTCCATTTCCGCCTTTCTTACAAAAAATGATTGCAGAAAATGGATTGGTTAACTATGTCAATCATCAAAAGGAGAATGACAATGCATAAAAAAATTGGAGTAATCTGGGGAGATTGTTCTTCTGTTGAAATTGTTGAACAAGCATTAAAGATATTAAAAACCATTGAAAAAAAATACAACCATGACTTTGAATATATAGACATTGCCATGGGAGGACAAGCCATTGATTTATATGATGACCCACTTCCTAAACATGAATTAGATAAATGCTTAGCTTGTGATAGTGTGTTATTAGGTGCCATTGGTGGACCAAAATGGGAAGGACTTCCAGGTGAAAAACGACCAGAAAAAGGACTTCTTCGTTTGCGTGCAGGTATGGGATTGTATTCCAACAATCGTCCTGCTAAAATATGGCCACAATTAGCCGATGCTTCTCCATTAAAAAAAGAAATTGTAGATCAAGGAATTGACTTTATTATTGTTCGTGAATTAATTGGTGGTGTTTATTTTGGTCAACATGAAACACATGAAGAAAATGGGGAATTAGTGGCAATAGATTCTATGCCATATTCGGAACATGAAATACGACGAATTGGAAAAATTGGTTTTGAAACAGCCATGAAACGAAATAAAAAATTATGCATGGTGGACAAAGCCAATGTTCTAGAAACATCTCGATTATGGCGAAAAGTCATGAATGAATTAAAAGAAGAATATCCAGAAGTAGAATATTCACAAATGTTTGTAGATAACTGTGCGATGCAGATTTGTAAAAATCCAAGCCAATTCGATGTCATTGTCACAGAAAATATGTTTGGAGATATTTTATCCGATGAAGCCAGTGAAATTACAGGAAGCATTGGAATGATTCCGTCTTCTTCATTAGGGGAAGGAACAAGAGGTTTATATGAACCTATTCATGGCTCTGCACCAGATATTGCCGGAAAAGATATTGTCAATCCCATTGCTTGTATCTTAAGTGCAGCTATGATGCTTCAATATAGTTTTGATTTAATAGATGAAGCTAAAGACATTGAACAAGCAGTAAATGCAGTATTGGATCAAGGCTATCGTACACAAGATATGATGTCAGAGAATATGAAATTAGTGGGTTGTAAACAAATGGGACAACTCATTGTGAATGAAATTTTAAAGAGTATATAATTCTAAAAAAGATTGCGCTAATCATTGTGATATAAATAGTGCAATTTTTTGTTTATTATAGTTTTGTGAAAAACAATCATTATTTAATAAACAAACAGAGTTAATGACATTTTTAAGATACATATAATTAAAGAAATTAACCAAATACAGATTAAATATTTTACTTGATAATAGGTTCTGTCAGTGATAACATGTTGTCAAAGGAGGAATTAATTATGAGTTATACTAGTTTTGGTGAATTTATGCGTGTATTACGTGTAAAAAATCATGAAGTTATGGGAGATGTCGCAAGAATGTTGGGAGTTACAGTACCATTTTTATCTGCGGTTGAAAATGGAAAAAAGAATGTCCCTATTGAATGGATTGATAAAATTGTTGAATATTACAACTTAGATGATGATATGAAAAAGGAATTAATTGAGGTAATTGATGAATCAAAAACGCAATATAAGCTTATCACAAAAAATTCAAGTCTTAATCAAAGAAAAGTAGCTTTTCAATTTGCAAGATCTTTTGATGGTATGGATGATGAAACAGCAATTAGAATTATGAATTTGTTAAAAAATAAGAAAGAAGGAAGTGATTAGATGGATTATAAAACAAAACCATTAACAAGAGACAAAATAAGAATGTTAGCACCATATTTTAGAGAATTATTCGATGTACCTCTCACAGGCCCGTTTCCTGTATTAGAAGCATTAGAAAAATTGCCAGATGTTTTTGAAAATTCAAATTATGAAGTTGTTGAGGATGACGAATTAGATCCAAAAGTTATGGCACAATGCTCACCAAATGACAATGGAGGATTTACGATAAAAATTAAAGAATCTATTTACGAAGGAGCATATGAAAATGGTACAGGAGCTTTTTTAGGATTTATAAATCATGAAATTTGTCATGTATTTTTGTTTGAAATTGGGTTTAAACCAATTTATGAAAGATCATTTGAAAACAATATTATTCCCGCTTATAAAAGTGTTGAATGGCAGGCTAAAGCTTTAGATGGTGAAGTAATGATTCCATATGATGAATGTAAAAATATGCCTGATTATGAAATAGAAGAAAAATATCATGTATCTAAATCATTTGTTAAATATTTTAAAAAACATATTGTGAAAGGAAGTGATGCTTATGAGGGTAAAGAAAAAACACATTAATAAACTATTGGTAGTAGTTCAGAAATGTGTTTCATCAATCCAAATATGTTTATATAAGGACTTAAGACATCTAAAAGATAACATATTTAGATTTAGGTGGTCAATAGAGAAAAAAACTCAGTATTTGATCACAAAATATATAAAGTCGCAATTTTGCGTAGAAAGGTTTCAAATATGTTAAAGCTTAATAAGGTGGAGGAATACTATGAATAAAGGACTTACAGAATATGATACATTTAAAGTAGTTCGTCCACTATTCGATGAATTTATTTTGGATGAATTTGATATGCCAGTTATGCATAAAGTAGAGGAATCAAGTTTAAATTTTTCAAATATTAATCCAACAAATTTACAAAATTTGAAAAAAGGAAAAAATAATAATAAGTTAGTTTTTCCTTTTAACTATGACAAAGTTTTAAAAAGATATTGGGATGATCCATTAAAATATATTCCATTATTTCAAACTGTTATGGGAATTGGAACACCAGATTTTAGCATTTATGAAAATATGAATTCTAATCAGATTAGAACTAATGTATACCAAAACCGTTGGCTTGGATGTACTTGGCAACATTACGGAGTTAATGCTATTCCAACAATTGGATGGGCTTTGGCAAACACATATGATATATGCTTTAGTGGGACAGAAAAAAATGGTGTTGTCATGATATCTACTGTCGGATGTCAAAGCAAAAAAGATGTGTTTATGAGGGGATTTTATGAAATGAAAAGAAGAATAAATCCGTCGCTAATAATAGTATATGGAGATATGCTTCCTGGAATGACAGGAAAATTTATTAATTTTAAATATGATGAATGTTTTAATGATAATGTTAAGTCCAAAATTCAACAAATTAAATTGTTTGAATTATCGCCAATTTTCGAAATAACGGAGGATTATATATATGGGTTCTAGAGGTGCATTTGTTAATGTAAATGCCAAAAACTTTGATTTTGTTGATGGTGGTGAAACTTATCATTCTATTGGTGAAGTTGATGGCATTAAAGTTTTAGTAAGAGATAAAGGTTCTGTAAAAGCTCCTGATTATTCTCATTCTCAAAATAGTGCATATGCAGTAATTCAAAATGGAGCGTTGAAACATTTGTCTTGGTATGATGAAGATCACAAGCAAAGAGTGTGTATCGATTTTCTTCATTCCCATAAAGGATTTCAACCACATAAACACTTGTATTTAGATCACTCTGATTTAGGAATACCAATCACGAAAAAAGAATTAGAATTAGCAAATAAAATTCGAAGGAGATTTAACGTAAAATGAGAATTAACGAATATAATTGTTTAGACGAATTTGTTGATGAATACAACAAAGGTGTAGAAATGCCATGGCAAAATTCGGATGGAAAAAGAAGATACATGGGAATTGAATTTACTTACAAAGGTGTTTACTATCGAATGTGCAGAGAACCTGGAGAAGATGATGAAATGCCTAAATTATCAAATGGAAAAATTGGTCGATATGATGTGATGATATGTCACTGGGCTATGCCTGATTATAAAGACGACAATTTTATACTTATTGGCTGGTATTCAGATTTAAATGATGTTTTAGAAAACTGTATTATAGATGGTAGAAAATTTAAAGATGTAATCATGGATGATTTCACTAAAATTGAAGGAAAAGATTAATTATAAAGTCAAAGAGTTGTTATGAGAAACCCAATTCATTGAACAAGCAGTAAATGCAGTATTAGATCAAGGCTATCGTACACAAGATATGATGTCAGAGAATATGAAATTAGTGGGTTGTAAACAAATGGGACAAAACTCATTGTGAATGAAATTGAAAAAGGATAGAATGGCTCTCAATGTCATTAAGTTAAGAATAACAACATTTAGGGGGTAACAAAAAAATGTACC
>NZ_JBJEEY010000006.1:0-23512 GCF_051873555.1 Floccifex sp.
CTATGATTAGCGCAATTTTTTTTATTTTAGGGTTATTTACTCGTTACAGCCCCTATTTTTTGCGTCTTCTTTTTTTGTTTTCTTTTGGTGGTACTTGTTCAATAGTATTCCAGTCCGTATCTAATTCTTGCTGCGTCTGAGAATAATCCGGTTCATTTTGTGATCGAATAAATTCTTCTTTTTCTTTTAAACGTAACCGTGTTTTTAGTTTTTTCACTGCTTTTTTACATATCACTAAATGATAGGCATATACAATAAACAAAATCAGTGCAATAATCAGGATAATGGCACTAGAAACCATGGATTCTAAGAATCCATTAATTTTTAATGTAACAAAGATTGTGATGGCACAAATGGCCATGACGATAAAACATAAAAACATAGTAGAACGATAGGAATTGGCTTGTTTCTTAAATAAATTGAATTTTTCTAAATCGTTTTCAATTGTTTTCTTATATTCACCAAATCCTAATTCATTTCTTAAAATAAACCAGCCAGCTTCATGGTGCTTCTTTCCAGGTAATTGATAAATTAATTTCCATCCTTCACTTTCCCATTGTTTCCACATTTCTGGTTTTGGATCATAAACAAAATAAACAAGACTATAATAATAATTTTCAGGTTTTCCTTCTTTAAAATAATATTTTTTCCCTGTATTTTTAATGTAGTGATAACCCATTTGTGACTTAGACTCTAAATATGACTCAACTTTTTCATATTCAGTCACAAAAAAGCTTTTCTTTTCATAGAAAATATCCGCATCTTCAAAATCTTCTTCACTATCTTCAATAGTTTCATATTGAGGCACTTCTTTGACTTCTTCTTCCATTTGAGGTACGTCAACTACATACACTTGTGAATCGGGTTCAACTAAGTCTGGATGTTTTTCTAACATAGCTGGTGCAATATCATCTTGTGAAATTGTTTCTTTCTGACTTCGTTTTAATATGCGGCGTTTTTTTTGTTCCATTTTCAATCCTCCTCAAATATAGATGAAAAATTTCCGTTTTCAAATATAGATACTTCTTTTCCATCTCTACAAATTGCTTTGATTGATAAGTCCTTTGTTCCTATCATAAAATCAACATGCGTCAACGAATCATTTAATCCCATTTTCATCAATTCTTCTGTATTCTTTTTCAGACCATCTTGAATGCATTCCGCAAAAGAAGAACCCAACGCAAAATGACAAGCGGCGTTTTCATCAAAAAGTGTTTCATAGAAAATAGTTTTTGTCTGTGATATAGGAGATTCATATGGAACTAAAGCCACTTCTCCTAAATACGATGCATTTTCATCAATATTTATTATACTTTCTAATACGTCTTTTCCTTTTTTAGCATCAAAATCAACCACTTTTCCATCTTTAAATTTCAACACAAAATCTTCAATTAAGCTTCCGTTGTAGCAAAGTGGATACGATGCCACTAATGTTCCATTGGCACTTAATCGATCTGGACTTGTAAATAGTTCTTCTGTTGGAATATTTGGAAAATAATAGTTTCCATTTAATAAAGTGGAACCTCCTCCCATAAAGATATAATGTTCGGGTAATGAAATCGTAAAATCGGTTCCAATTTGATTTTTATAGTGTAGAGTTTTGATATTCAATGAATTAATGATATTCATTTTGTGAATAAAAGAGTTTTTATGGTTTTCCATATTTTGTATAGGATCCCCTTCCAATCGACAAATCGAAAAAATGGCATTCCATAATTTTTGCAATGCATTTTCATCGTCTGGATATACTTTTTGTGCCCATTTTTCAGTGGCAACAGCTGCAATACACCACGCATTTTTCATAAACATGCGTCCATCACGGTATTCTTTTGTGGCTTCGTTTTTGGCTTTAGAATACGCTGCGATTTTTTTGGCATCTATGTCTTTCATCAATTCAGGGTCATCCCCTATTAAATATAAGTAACAAGCATTGTCTTTTGCACTTTGATTATAAAATAAAGCATCGGCTTGTGAATAATGTGACCAGGCTTCTATATCTCGATTGAAAAATCGCATATGATTAACTATTTCATCGCTATAGCGTACAATCACGTCTTTGGCTTTTCTTTCAAATGCGTACTGTGTTACATAGCGAACGAGTTGAAAGGCTTCTATAGGGGCTTCTACAACAACCATCTGGTTTTCTTGTACATTTAATCCTGAATAAACAAGTAATTTGGCATATTGTTCTAATTTCATATTGTTCTCCTAAATTAACCATTTCATTATAACATTGAAAGAAAAAAAAAGGAATCAATCGATTCCTTAATTAAGCATTTAAAGCTGCTTTTGCTTCATCACATAATTTAGAGAAGCTACTTGCATCATGAATAGCCATTTCAGATAACATTTTACGGTTAATATCAATGTTAGCCAATTTTAATCCATGCATTAAACGAGAATAAGATAAATCATTCATACGAGCGGCTGCATTAATACGTGCAATCCACAATTTACGCATGTTTCCTTTTAATTTACGACGATCGTTGTAAGCATATTTAAATGAATGCATTACTTGTTCGTTTGCTGTTTTATATAATGTGTGTTTAGAACCAAAGTATCCCTTAGCTAATTTCAAAACGCGTTTTCTTCTAGCACGAGAAACAGTTCCACCTTTAACTCTAGCCATTTTGTTTTCCTCCTATTTTCTTACTTTACTAACATATCTTTGATACGTTTGTAGTCAGTAGCATGTACCGTTGAAGGTTTTGCTAAATGACGTCTTTGTTTTTTAGTTTTCCCATGGAAACGGTGTGATGTATAAGCATGTGATCTTTTTAATTTCCCAGAACCAGTCTTTTTAACACGCTTAGCTAATCCTCTGTGACTTTTCATTTTAGGCATAGTAGTTCCCTCCTTGTTATTTCTTTTTAGGTGCCAACACGGTTGACATCGTATTTCCTTCTAATGAAGGTTTTTTTTCAACAACAGCAATTTCTGCCATTTCTTGAATAAAGTTGTTCATGATTTCTCGACCAACTTCCTGGCGAGTCATCATACGACCACGGAATCGCATATCAATCTTTACTTTCATGCCCGATTCAATCCAATTTTTCGCATGTTTTAACTTTGTTTCGAAGTCATGCGTATCGATGATTGGCGATAAACGAAGTGATTTAATTTCCACAACATGTTGTTTTTTCTTCGCTTCTTTTTCCTTTTTCTGTTGTTGGAAATGATATTTTCCATAATCCAACACCTTACAAACCGGTGGTTTTGCTTTCGCAGCAACACATAATAAATCTAAATTTTGATTATAAGCAAGCTCTAATGCTTGTTTCTTTGACATAACGCCCATTTGTGTACCATCTGAATTGATTACCATTACTTCTTTAAAAGGAATTTTCTCATTAAATAAATCATCATTCACATTGTTTGGGGCAACTCTTCTATTATTGATATCCGACACCTACTTTCTCATAAAAAAACGGGCACACAGAATGCACCCGAAAAACTACTTGCTCATTGAATTGGCATTGACCCATGTTTCAAAAAACATCAGGTGAGAAGGGGTGCTTCTATCTTTCCATTTCTTGCTTGTATATACTATCATGTATTGAACTTGTTGTAAAGACTTTTTTTAGAATATTTCAGTTGCATTCTATGGGTCTCTGTGTTAAAATACATAGGCAAGTAAAAATGGACTCTTAGCTCAGTTGGCAGAGCAACTGACTCTTAATCAGTGGGTCTAGGGTTCGAATCCCTAAGAGTCCACCATTTATAAATAAACAGCAACTGCTTAGCAATTGCTGTTTTTTATTTTCGATTGGCTTTACCGGAAATAATCCATGGTGCAGGTTCCTGTACAAAAGAATTTTTATTATTTAATTTAGAAACTGCAATTTGAATAATTTCTGTATCTAATATTGAATATTTTTCAAAGATTTTTGAAATTGTACCTGCTACACTAAAATCTAATGTATAAACAACTACATTAATATTAGGATTTAATCGAGTTAAATAATCTAATTCCTGTTCCATAGAAGCCGATGCCACTAAAAATACTGTAGAAGGAACTGGTAAATCTTTCATTGTTTCTTCATTCACACAGTCTACAACTTCTATATTATGTAAACCAAAGTGTTCAATATTTTCTTCCATTGTTTTTCGATCTTCTTTTTTATATTCAACCGCAACAATGGTTCCTTCAATAGCTATAATAGCAGCTTCAATGGCGATGCTTTCTCCTGAAATAATACAAATATCGTCTTGTCTGGAAACATGCATTTTATTTAAAATAACAGAACGAATTTCACTTCCTACATATCGAATCGATCCTCGTAAAAAGCTTGTATTGTCCATTCCTATTTTATATGTATTTCGTGCTTTTTCATTCACAATCAACATACCTGCAGAAGCATTAATACCTCGATTGATCATGTCTTCTAACTTATCTTTTTTAATTTCACCTGTTGGATTGCTTCCTTCGTTGTAATAAACATCACAATGTCCCAATCCAACTTGCCACATTTTATAAAAAATATCTTCGTTTCCTGCTTCTGTGAAAACTAAAACAGCGCGATGAGATTCAACTGTTGGAATGACATTCTTATTTTTTCGCGTGATGTCTATTATTTTTACTTTTTCTAAGTCAATGTCTGTATTCTTGGCATAGTATTGAAGCCAAGATAAAATAACATCATTTGTGAATAATTGCGTCATATGGACTCCTCTTTCCTTTTTTTATATTTTATCACATTTAAGAGCACGAATCATTTGTAAGCGCCATTGAATTTGCTGATGAAACGAAGAAGAATGTAAATTAGATGCATTGTTTCCATGTCTTCGATATAATAAATAACATTGATGAATCCATTTTGTTTGTCCATATTTTTCCCCTATACAGCCAATATATTGATCGTGCATAGGAATATTTGGAAACGGTAATATTTTCTCTTTTAAATCACTTGTAAAAGCCATACAGCAGCCAATATATGAATTACGAATTAAATTATGAATCAATCCTTTTTTGCTTTTATGAACTTCCATATAAGAAGGTTGTAAAACCTTTAATTGTTCATCAACAATAGAGCAATCATGTAATAAAACTTGATATGGACCATCTAAATAGAAACACAAATCAGCTTTTCCCTTTAACCATATATCATCTTGATCACTTAAAAAAATAATTTCATTTTTGGTATGCATAATCGCATTTTCAAAATTTTTGATCAATCCTTTCCCGGGTCCATCTATACAATGAATTCTTACATCACAAAAGGATTCTATAATTTCTTTTGTTTTGTCTTGACTTGGATCTATAGAAATCACAATTTCATCGTTTTCTTTTAATTGTTTTAATATAGAATCAATTTGCTGCTGGATATATTTTTCTCCATTGCAACAAGCCATTGCCACTGAAATTGTTTTTCTCATATTTTCTCCTTGAACATAGAAACATCCCGATATTTGATCCATAAACGCAACATACGCTTATAAAGTGTTTTCCTATAGTTTTTATGAATCAATTTATAAAATACTTTCGTGTCTTTTTTAAAAATCTGAAACCGAATGCGATCACTTTCTTTTGAATTTGTTGTTGCACTGAATGATTGTTGCAAAGTTGTATTCACTACTTCAATGGATTTGTCTTTCATTGTATATAGAAAATAATGATCCACATAATCCAAAAATAAATTTTCATTATATCGATACGATTGAAACAAAGATAAATTAATGCACATGCCACTATTGATTCCTGAAATATAGGAAACATCTAATTGATTTAAAGACTTTAAGCGAATACTTTTTCCGTTTTTAAACATAGAAGGCGATAATAAAGTGTCTTGATCTTTAACAATAGGAAGACAAATATCCGCATGTGATTCTTCCATTTTTTTAAAATAATCATTTGAAAGGATTGTATCATCATCAAACAAACAAAGACGTCCAGTCATTTCTGGATACATGGATTGAATATAATCCAAGGCACGATTATAAGCATAAGACAATCCTTTATTTCCTTTCATTGACAAATATATATGTCCATTGGCTTGTACAATTTCTTTATTTTTATAATCCATTTCACTGTTGTCACAAACAATAACATATTGATTTTTTAAAAAGGAGTACGAAATAGAATCTTTCACATTTTTATTATAAATGACTAAAACACAAAAAAATTTCATATACTTTTACCTGTATAAATTCAAGACTTGATCTTGAATTGTATTCCAATCTCGATTCTTAGCTGTTTGTATTCCCTTTTCAATTAAAGACAAACGAAGATTTTCATTATTTATCATCTGTTCTATACAAGAAAGCGCCTCTTGAATGTTTCCTTTTTCGTAAAACAAACAATTTTCGTTATGCTTTAAATATTCAACGTTTCCTTCATTTGCTAAAGCTAAAACCAATCCACCTGTAGCCATCATTTCCAATGGAGGATACGAAAAACTTTCCAGTACACTTGTTTTAATTAAAATATGACATTGACGATAAATATCGGCAACTTGTTCAAATGGAATTTGATGCAAGAATTTATCAACGCGATACCATTCTTTTGGTCTTGCATTATAAGACATATACCATATTTCAAAGTGTTCTGGATTTAAATGTTTTACAATTTCAAAGCTTTCATCTACATTTTTATGTTCAGCTTGACAATCCCCTTCAATTAAAATACGAATTTTTCCGTTCCAATCTCTTTTTGCTGGATAAAAGCGATTGCTTTCAATTCCATTGGGCGCATATTTTGCTTCTTTATAAAAATCATTTTTCAACCAGTTTTGACACCATTTTGAAATTGTTAAGAAAGAATAATGACTTCTTGGATTGTAGCTTTTCTGGGCTTTGATTTTTAAAGGATCTTTAAAAGAATAAAAATCCGTTTCATAGTTCTGTACTAAATATTTTTTTTCCTGAATGCCTTGTATTTTTTCTAATTCATCAATAGTTACCCACATTGTGGCAATGGCCTGATCTATATGAAAATTTATTTTATTTTCATCCAATGAAAGAATTGGAAATATATATCCTTCATATGTTGTATATTCATCTGTATCATATAAAGATAAAATCGAAACATCATATCCAGCTTCCTGCAGTATAGACATATGTTTTAAAGCAACCATGATTCCTCCACTGATTTGTACTTTAGGCATCGCAAAACAAATATTTGGATGTAATATAGATTGTATTTGATGAACAAAATGAGAAGAAGAATACATCGTTGTACAGTATTTTAAACAATATTCATAAGCTTGATTCGCCAACGTTTCTCTTAATGTTTTAGATTCAATGCAACGAATTAAATTGGTTTTCCAATCTTCTAATGAATGACATAATAAACCAGTTTTTTCATTTTGAATTTGTTGAAAAGCGCCTATATCAGAAGCAATTGTGCATACCTTGACTAAAGAAGCTTCAATCCATTTTATTTCAGATTTAGCTTCATTGAATATTGAATTTTTTAATGGCGCTAAGTTAATATCCATTTGAGCCATGCACTGCGGTAATTTTCTATAATCCATAAATGGATGTACAACAATTTGAGGATCATTTACTTCTAATTCTCCACAAACATGTAGTGTAACATTGGAGTATTGATCTAGGATTTCTTTTAATACTGGATAAATCATTTGAAAATCTTCATTATGTGTAATACTTCCACTAAAATATCCAATACGAATATCTTGATGTTCTTCTTTTTTTACTGCCTGTGACAATTGGACCATTTCAATAGAAGCTACATTTCGGTTGATAATAACAGGCTGAATATAATGAGACAATTCTTTTTGTAGTCGATTTGTTGTGGTAATAGCTGCATCACACATAGACAATAACTGTCCCATTTTTTGAACATCTAAATCATATTGTTCTTTATTATCCATGGTTTTAACATATTCAATTTGATTTGTATAACACGTATCAATGACTAAATCATCTATATCATAAAAAACGGTTTTATTGAGTTTTTTTGCGATTTGAATAAATTGATCTAATTCTTTTGTATAAACACAACGAAAAATCACAAATGCACGATATTGATAAACAAGATGTTGTGAAATAGCTTTATAAAATATTTCATCTGTTGTATATCCCTGCAACATGAGTTGTTCTCTTTGATGTGTTATGCGATAACGAACTGGATGTGGTAACAATTGAGGATCACAGCCATTTATAAATAATATATCTTTTGTCGCATCTAATTTCTTTTTTGCTTCCTTTTTCTGATTGAGAAAACGCCTTGTATGTTTCATAACACCGTTTAGACCTTCAGTCTTTAAGACATGCATTGTTTTTTGAGTTAAACTTGCCATGTTTTTCTCCTTTTAAAAAAGGAATACGATAGTATTCCTTATAGCATATTGTAAGGAACAAATCCTTATTTATTGTTCTGGAACATAGGTATTATAGTCATAATATCCATATCCATAAGCATATAAATCTGCTTGCACCTGTGCATTAATTTCTTCGGAACTTAAAGCCCCTTCGGATTCAGTCGCATTTAATGTGTCTTCGACTGTTTCAGATGACTTTCCTTCTAATACAGCATCTATTTTTTCTTGGGCAATGCGAATAGATTCTTCATATGGAACTGTTACCGATGCTTCAGAACCCAAGGCTGCACAATTCAGCATATCACCATACCCCGTAATTTGATAGCTTTCAAATTTCCATTCTGGCATTGCCTGAATCTGGAATTTAATTAAATCGGTAATTTCAGATGTTGTTAAATTGGTTTCAAATGCTTTGCTTAATGCATCCAATAAAGATGCATATTTAGAAAGAATTTCTGTTGAAGTTGCTTTATCAAAAATGGCTTTTAAAACTTGCTGCTGATTACGAACACGCTGATTGTCTCCATCTAAATATGCATGTCGTTCTCTGGCAAAAGCCAGTGCTCGTTGTCCATCTAAATGATTCCATCCTTCAACAACGCCTTCCAATGTATGATCGGCATAGAAAGTAGAAACAGCCATGCCTTCTTCCACATAAACATCAATGCCTCCTAAAGCATCAACTATATCAATAACACTGGAAAAATTGGCTCTAAATGTATAATTGATTTCAATGTCTAAAAAGTTTTCAATTGTTCTTTGTGTTGTATTTAAGCCATAAATACCAGTATGCGTAATTTTGTCCATAGCTCCATTTACACATGTTTCTGTAGCATCACAATACGTTGCCATATAAGTATCTCTTGGCACACTGGTCAATAAAACAGTGGATGTTAATGGATTAACAGTTACTACCATATTAACATCACTTCTTGATAATTCGCCTACATCTCCATAAGTATCATTTCCTGAAATCAAAATGTTAAATGGTTCTGTTGTAATGTCAGAAACTGCTAATGCTTCGTTTTTGGATTCTGTATAATAAGTTGTTTGAAATATGACATTTGTTTCTGAATCAAAATCCGCAAAAGTTTCTATCTCTTTAACATTTGTTCGATATGTTTCATTTAAAATAATAGCATCTACTTCTTCATTATATAAAGAATTCACGGCTTCTTGTACACTGTTCATGGTTTCAAATTTGAATGGAAGATCACTTTTACTTTCCACTTCTAGTTCTTTACATAAATCTGATATGCTTTTTTTCGTTCCATAGGTATCAATTGATTTTAAAGTACCCACTGTATTTGATGCCTTTAAATCTGTTATTTCATGAATATTTGATGAATTTAAAGATATAATAGAAACCACATTTTTAACTTTTCCTTCATTACTTGTTACATTTGAAATCATATGTGTTGTTTTATAAACATAAAAATTTCCAATGCCCGTAATTACAACCAATGCTAAAACAACCAAAGAAATCAAAAATTTTGAATACCAGTGATTGGTAAAAAAATTTAATAAAATAATAAAAATCAAAGCTACCAATCCTATACAAATAGATACAGGAATTAACAACGTTGTTGGGAGTACATTCATTTTAATGATTTGAAAAATCAAAAATGCGATAAATGCGATTAAAAATAATGATAATAAAATTGAGAAAATACGAAATACAATTCCATTTTTCTTTTTTTTCATACCTAATCAGCACTCCTTTCAATTCCCTGTGAAGAATTTCCCTGTTTGACTGCTTCAATTTTAGCAATTCCTGTTAATACAGATGATTCATCTGGAATTACTACATCCGCATATCCGCCTAAACTTGGACAGAAACAGCTGTCTCCATAACCACTAAGAGAATAGCTTTCAAATTTCCATTTTGGTAAATTACCAAATTCAAATTTTAATAAATTAGACATAGATTGAGTTGGCATATTGGTTTCAAAAGCCCCGGCTAAGGCACTGACAAAGTCTGGATAATTCAATAACATGGATGGTTTTGTCAAAGAAGAAATAATAGCTTCTAATACAATTTGCTGATTTTTGACACGCTGGTTGTCTCCATATTCATAGGCATGTCTTTCGCGTGAAAAAGCTAAGGCTCTGGCACCATTTAAGTGATTCCATCCTTCTTCAACTCCACCTAAAGATGTATCTGCATAAAAGGCATCTACAGCCAATCCGTCTTCTACATACACATCAATGCCTCCTAGAGCGTCGACTAAATTCACAACCGATGAAAAGTTAACACGAACATAATAATTAATGTCTGTCTGTAATAAATTTTCCAGTGTTTTTTCGGTAGTAGAAATACCGTATAAACCAGAATGCGTTAATTTATCTTCTAATTCTGTATCACTATAGCCGTCTGTAAATTCAGCAATTGGAATGTAAAAATCTCTTGGAATACTTGTCATTAAAACTGTTGCTGTTTTTGGATTGACTGTAACCAGCATATTCATATCACTTCTTGAATTTTCATTAAAGGCTCCATAGCTGTCGTTTCCACTAATCAAAACTGTAAAAGGTTCTTTTGAAACATCAACATCATCCAATGAATCTTGTTTCTGATTTTCATTTTCTGTATAATATGAAACACTGGCAATGGAATTGGTTTGGTTCATAAATAGACAATAAGTTTCATCTGCAGTAATAATCCCACTATAGGATTCATTAAATAAAATACCATCAATGTTTCCATCATATAAATCTTCAACCATTTCAAATAAATCGTCATATGATTTTGTTGCATAATCAATATTTCCAATTTCATCAATAATTAAATTTAAATCTTCTTGATTCATTCCTGAAAAATAACCAAGACGACATCCTTCTAATTCTTCCTTAGATCCCATTCTTCCATTCAATACACGAACAGACATTGTGTTGGATATTTTTGTTGTTAAGTCCGTGATGGTTTTAAACGCTTTATTGGTTTCAAAAACATAATAATTTCCAATTCCAAAAACAATGGAAATCACTAAAATACAAAGAGTTAATATAAAATGGGAAAATCCTCTTCTTGCTTTAAAAAACAATAAAATGATTAATAACAAAGGTAATGAAATGAGAATGACAGAAATAGGAATCACATAAAAAATAGGTAATACATTCAAACGAATGATTTGAATGACTAAACCAATTGTGAATAATATCAAGATCAATGAAAAAATTAATGATAATAAACGAATAAAGATACCCGCTTTACGTTTATTTCTTCTTTTTGCCATATAAATACCTGCCTTCAATCTTTACTATCGTATCATAAAACACAATAAATTGTCTAATAAACAAAAGAAAAAGCTAGTAAGCCATTCGACTTCTAGCTTCTATAAACATTTTACGTGTTATAAAATTAAAAATTGTTACATTCATAGTTGCCAATATTTTGGCAATAATATAATTAATCAATAAAATACCAGCAAAACCAAACATCAAAATTTCATTAAGAATCAAAGCAATAATTGATAAAAAAGAAAAAGTAAAAAATATTTTTTTCTTTCCTCTTGATTCATCTACCGCAAAGACATACATTGTACTGACTTTATAATTAAATATAACTGAAATGGTATAGCTGATTGTAGTTGCCATCAATATATTCATATGCATCATTTCTTTAAAAACAATCATTAATAAACAATCTAAAAGAAATGAAACAATACCAACAACCCCAAATCGAACCATTTGACGCACTAGCTTTTTCATACCATAATTTTATCAAAACTTTTACAATTCTATCTAATTTATAACCAATAATTCCAATTAATTATCCATTGCATCCACTATAGCATTTAACCAAGTCGAATAAAAAGAAGACGTTAAATGAATGCCATCCCCTGAATAAATTGGTGCATTTCCACCATCTGCCAATCCAGTCACATCCACATATGTACAAGATTCAATCGCAGAACATGCTTTTTCTAGTTTAGCATTATAATTTGAAACATTTCCCCATTCTGGATTTTTATTCAAGGCTTCAGGCGAACAAGGAATAATAGAACAAAGATATATTTTCGCATTAGGAACAATATCCAGTATATGATTCATCTGTGTCTTAGCCAATCCATCATATCCACCTTCTATACCATCTAAATTAAGTCCCATATCATTCACTCCATAACTAATGAAGACATAGGATGGATTTAAACTTTGTAACTGACTATCCCAGTCTGGTATATTATTTAACGAATTTCCGCTTGCCGCAAAAACTCGATTGGAATCCAAAAGTCCAAATGCACTATATCCCATAACACGAGAATCTCCATAGAATACATAGTCATCAATCAAGCTAAAGACATCGAGTTCTCCATTTTCAATGGCTTGTTTTCTTTCAGCTTGTTTTTTCTTTTGAAGAGTGGATTGAATATCTTCCACTTTTAATTGTTCTTGTTTTTCTAAATATGCTATTCCTTTTTCTGTTTTATCTGAATTGAAAAAAATAAAATATATGCCACTCACAAATACAATCAATATCAATAGAAAAAGAATCATCTTATTTCTTTTTTTCATAGCGACTCCTTTCACTGAATAGACAATACATCTTTTAAAGATGTATCTTGTACAAATGTATTAGAATTGTAACAATACAAAACATCGGTAATACATTCGCTTTTTATAATTTTATGAATGTCATCAAAATAATAACGTGGATCCACAATAGTAATTGTTCGATAATATGGAATCAAAAAAGGAATCAGGGCATTGGCATATGAATCCTTAAAAATCAATAAACGAGAAGAAGAATCGTTATCCATTTCCAATTTTGCATAGCCTGCATTTCCATTTAAGAAAACCGTATACGGATCATCGCTTTTTAATCCTTCCAATGAATACATGGAACGAGATTTTGTTGAAGTTGATGTATTGGTATACACATAGTCACTATTATTTTTTGGTACATAGATATCAATTTCATCTTTTAATCCAATGCATCCTGTACGATTGGCAAGTGTTCCTTTAAAATTCATTGTCACAGGATAAATTGTATAATCCGATTGTTTCACATCGCCTAAGTTTAATTCCTTAGCCATTTGCTGAAACGTATAAAAAGCACCTAGACTTGTCCAGTGATGATCGGTTTTATAATATAAATATTCATCGGCATGTTCTTTTAATGTATTTCGTAAATCTATAGTATGTAAAGAAGACACACGCGAAAAAATCTGATCCATTTGTTCATCTTGCAAAGAAGAAGCAGCATAAGCTGGTAAATAGTCTTGTTGAATACTGATGGCATTAGGAACCAGAAGAAAAGTCATATTTAATTCTGGATACATTTCTTTAAAAGCATTGATGGCATCTAAATTATTATTTAATTGTTGTGTATTTACTTGTGCACTTTCTTCAATCAATCGTCCCTTTGCCAGATAAACATCATCAATTTTATTGTTTCCACTTAATTTATTTAAAATATATTTCAAATGTATAAAAGTATTTCGAAACACAAACTGATCCGAAAACCAGTTTTCTAGATCTTTTTCATAGGTTCCATCCAAAACTGCAGAAGAAGTAAAAGAAGGAAATTGTTGTAGAGATCGATTTTCTACCGATGATTTATCTTTATCCGGTACTACTAAATTAACAATTAAAGTGATAACCACGATGGGTACAAAGAATAAAGTAAGATACCGTGATAATATTTGTTTATACTTTTCCATAAACCCATCCTTTCTAAAACGCAAAATATAAGAAAGACTGGAATGTGTTTGAAATCACATATGCGATTGCAATCAAAAACAGAATCACATATACAATAGTCAGACACATGCTTCCTTTTTGTTTAAATGAAGATAATATTTTTTGTTCCAATTTTGTATATAAAGGAAACGATAATAATATACTAACAACCAGCAATAAAAAGTTTCCTCTCAAATAAAATAAAGAAGTCGTATCTACTAAAGAAGCATTAAGCCCAAATAAGTGTCCAATACAAATCAATGCACTTGTTAAATTTTCTGACATAAAGAAAATCCAGCTGATCAATACTAAAAACAAAGTATAGATTCTTCTTATAATTTTTGGACATTTTTCTAATATATCCTTCAAAAAAAAGCGCTCAATCAATAATAAAATTCCAAAATATAAGCCCCATATAATAAAAGTCCAATTGGATCCATGCCAAATTCCAGTTAATAGCCATACAACTAAAATATTGCGAACAATTTTAATAGTGGTAGTACGACTTCCTCCTAACGGAATATAAACATAATCACGAAACCATTGTGACAATGAAATATGCCAGCGTCTCCAGAAGTCCTGGATGGAAGTGGCATTATATGGATGATTAAAGTTGGCATCAAATTGAAATCCAAATAAATTTCCAATTCCAATGGCCATATCGGAATATCCACTAAAATCAAAATAAATTTGAAGCATATAACTCAGTGCAAATAACCAGGCTCCCAGTACACTTTGGCTGGAAGTCAGATTGAAATGCAACAAAGACAATGAATCAGCTAAAATAACTTTTTTGATTAATCCAATACAAAATAGTTTAATTCCATTGCAGAATAAATCCATTTGAAATGGATGATAATTTAATTGTTCTTCCATTTTATGATATGGAACAATGGGACCCATAGAAATCTTTCCAAAAAATGAAATATACAATGCCAGTGAAATTAAATTTTTCTGGACTTCAACTTTATTTGTATAAACATCAGCTAAGTAGGATATACAACTAAATGTAAAGAAAGATAATCCTACGGGTACTTTTAATTCCAGTTGAAGAGATGGAAAAAATAAATTTAAATATTTATATAAAAATAAAATTAATATTTGAAGAGCTATGGCAAAAATAAAAGCAATTTTCCTTTGTTTGCCATTACTTGAATCCATTTCCAAGGCTGTAAAATAATTGAATAAAATATATAAAATCAATAAAATAGCTGTACTTGGATTTAACCAGGAATAAAACAGAATCGATAATATAACTAAAACAATTTGATTCAATAGTTTGGGTTTACAAATAAAATGAAGAAATAACGAAACAGGTAAAAATAAAAAAATGAAAAAAACGTTATTAAATGTCATCTTTGTTCACCCCCCTATAATGAATTTTTAAAGCTTTGATCGACTTCCATACAATTTTCAGATACACAATAAAAAGCATAGTTCCCTCGTACATCAATAGTTGCTTTTTTTAATAATTGTGATTGTTCTTCAATATAGCCATCAAATACATTTTTCTGGTTTTCAATTCGTTGTTCCATCATCAATTTAAAATCCACAGCTTGTGAAGTATCTGAAAATTTAACCAATACAAATTCCTGTGCTTTCATTGGATCGGCATTTTTGTAGTAAACAATAGCTTCATAGCTCTCTGGATTTAATGACAAAAATCGTTTAATGGCTAAATTATCTTGTTGTACAAGCTCTGTCATGTCTATTTTTTCAATTGTTTTTTGTGAAACCTCTTCAAAAGGGACATTAGATGTGCCTGGTTGTTTGAATTGAGTTAATACAAATGTGATTAATAAAATAGAGATAATAATTTTTACAATTTGATATTTATTCATTTTCTATTCCCCTGATAATGAAATTATTATACCTCATTTCATGTAATTTTCGTATATTTTTATGTAATAAAAAAAGCCCCAAAAGGGGCCTGGTATTAACGGTTAAAGAAGAAATTTGGAATTTCATCGTCCTGGTTGATTTCTTCAACACTTGTGACAACACCAGTTGATGAAGCAGCTTTAGGCTGAATAGCTTGTTTTGTACTTAAAGAAGCTGCATCTGCTCTTTTTTTAATTTGTTTTGTTTCTTCAAACCCAGTCGCAATAACAGTGACAATAATGGCATCGCCTAATTGTTCATTGATTGCAATACCGAAAATACAATCAATTTCTCCACCAGCTGCATCTTGGATAACAGCCACTGCATTTTGGGCATCAAATAAACTTACTTTATCCCCACCTGTGATATTGATAATAGCGGATTGAGCTCCATGGATTTGAGATTCCAGTAAAGGCGATTGAATGGCTTTTTCCGCAGCAGAAACGGCTTTGTCTTCTCCTTCTGCCATTCCAATACCTATTAAAGCACGTCCCTGATTAGCCATTACAGAACGAACATCTGCAAAGTCTAAGTTAACCAATGCTGGTACTGCAATTAAATCCGAAATTGTTTGAACACCTTGGCGTAATACATTATCAGCTGCCTGGAAGGCTTCTTCGATTGGTTTACGTCCAATGACTTCTAATAAATTATCATTAGAAACAATAATATATGAATCCACATATTTCTTTAATTCTTCAATTCCTTCTTTGGCATTATTCGCACGTCTTCTTCCTTCAAAAGTGAAAGGACGAGTTACAACACCAATAGTTAAAGCCCCTTCTTCACGTGAAATTTTAGCAATAAGTGGAGCAGCACCTGTTCCTGTTCCACCACCCATTCCAGCAGTGATGAAAACCATATCGGCTCCTTTAATGGCTTCACGAATTTCTGTTTCGCTTTCTTCTGCGGCTTTACGTCCATATTCTGGATTGCCACCAGCTCCTAATCCTTTTGTCGTGTCTTTTCCTAATATAATTTTATTTTGGCATGGTGAGTTTTTCATGACTTGTACATCCGTATTGGCAATGTAAAAGTCTACTCCTTTTACGCCTGCAGCAACCATTCGATTCACGGCGTTGGATCCTCCTCCACCAACTCCAATGACTTTAATATTCGCAACTTGATTAAATTCTGTCATATTGATTCCCTATTTCCTTTCTGTTAAAATTACATTTTTTAGTTTTTGTGTGAAGTTTCCTTCACCTTTTCTTGTTTGTTGATTAATGGCATCAATGCTTGCTTCTAATTCATTGTTATTGGGACTGATTTTATCAATACTTCGAATTTTGTTGGCTTCTTGCCAGGCATAAATCATTCCCAAAGAACATACATAACTTCCATCACGAGCTCCCATACAAGATTCCTGATAAACCATAGCTTCAGCATTAAATGATTTTTCCAGATCCTTGAATACAACAATATTCGATCCTTGTCCCGTTAAAATATAACGCGATTTGGATTGTTTTACAATAGGCGCACATGTTTCATTAATTTGGGCAATCCATTGACGAATTTTAGGCATACAAGATTCCGCCAATTCTTTTTCTGTGATTTCGACGCGGTCTAAATCATTTTGTCCAATATATATAATAATATCTTTTGCTTTTGTTTCATCGCTATAGAATAAATTTTGAAGCAATCGATAACAAACTTCATCACTTAAATGATATTTTTCTTTCAAATCTGATGTAAACCAATTGAATCCTTTTTCCAAAGTCGCTGTGTTCATTAAGCGTCCTTTAGAGAAAACACTCAAAGTACAATGATCGGCTTCTAAATCCAATTGAATCATCATGCGATCATAGCTCATTTCCAAACAAGCTGTCTGTTGAGAAATCGCATATGTATCTAAACATAAATCAAGAATTTCAAGATTTGCTTGTTCGACACATTTTGCATATGAATAAATGGTTTCTTTATCGGCATACAATAAATCGACATTCATATAGAAATCTTCACAAGATTCCTGTAATGGAATTTTTTTTGTTTCTGTATCATTTACTGTATATAGAATACGATTTAAATTCACAAATTCCACTTCATCGCTTGCTTTTCTTTGTATGGCTTTATTGTATCCTTGTTGAATATGGAACAAACGAATGGTATGTGTCCCATCTTCAATTTGTATATGAACTCTTTGATTGTTTCTTTGTACATTCACACTTGGAATGGCCAATAACACTCTTTCAATACGGTATCCCAAAGCTGCTTGCGCATTGGTTGTAACTTCACGAATGGATTTTACAACACTGGCTTCATCCACAACTTTTTGATTCTGGATGCCTGTGCAAGAAGCTTTTTCCGTTCTTAACACATTATATCTTCCATCAAATACTTCAAGAACGACTAAACGAACTTCTTGATCTGCGATTTCTAATGATGCATATACTTTTTTCTTGCTCATTTGACGTCTCCTTTTTTTACTTATTTATAATATCATAAAATAACACAAATATTGTACTATTTATAGAAAATTACTCAAGTTTTACGACTATTTTTGTTTTTGAATCAATGGTTTCTCCAACCGCAACGCTTTGTTCACTGACCTTTCCCTGTCCAGAACTAGAATAAGAAATTCCCACTAAATCACAGAAGACTTTAACATCTTTATACGTCCATCCACTCATATCTGGCATTGTGATATTTTGTCCATCTGTTAAGATGAAAATATGATCATTACTTGTCACCAATGTTCCACTTTCAGGATATTGATTCACAATATGGCTTCCATCTCCAATGTATACACAAGGAACCTGAATGCTTTCTAATTTATTTTTTACATAACTATCTGTATGATTTTTTAACAAAGGCATTGTATAAGAATTCCAGGATTCACTGGTATCGTCTTTCTTTTCGGTATCGCCTCCACTTATGCCTTCAGCAATAAGTGCCGCCTGCATAATGGATTGAAAATAACTGGCAGAATAATTGACATAATTTGGACCTAACATACCCCAATATACCATAATTTTAGGGTCGTCATAAGGAGCTGCGGCCATGACACTGGAAGAATAAATAGATGTACTATATTTCCCTGTTTCTTCATCATAATATTCACCTGTTCCAGTCTTAGCAATCATGTCTACCCCATCAATGGCAAATCGTTCTCCACTAGCACCTTCTGATAATACATTTTTCATGAGGTCTTTCATTTTACTGGCTGTTTCTTCTGAAATCGGTGTTCCAGTAATTTCAGTGGAATATTTTTCTAATACCTCTCCATTATCACCATCTTCAATTTGTTTTACAACATATGGACGAACCATTTTTCCATCGTTAAAAATGGCGCTATAGGCTTGCATGAGCTGCAATACAGTAACAGAACTTGCTTGTCCAAATCCAGTGGATAAATAATCAATGACATTGTCCATACTTTCCCATCCAATGCTTTCATTGACATAAGGAATATCTGTTGCCTGGAAAAATCCAAAGGCTTTTAAATACGATTCAAAATCGGAGTAATTGACATAATTAGCTAATAATTCACAAATCGCAATATTTGATGAATAAGCCAATCCTTGTTCAAATGTAATGGTTCCATAGTCATGACCTAATGCATCACGAATCGTTGGAAAGCCTTCTACTTCATGTGTTGTACGCGTAATTTTTCCTGTAGAAGCATCATATGTATAATTGTATTCTCCAGCTCGATATGTTGTATTTTCAGGAAAAACGCCTGTATCAATAGCTGTTGCATACGTAAAAGCTTTCATAACAGATCCCGGTTCAAATGTCATTTCACTGACATTGTCTGTATAGCTTGGAATTTCTGTTGGATTGTTCTGATCAAAAGTTGGATACGAAGCCCAGGCTAATATTTCACCTGTTTCAACTTCCATTACACAACACCACGCTTTTATCGCATTGTTTTGTTCCATTGTATCTTTCATGATACTTTCAACTGTTTCCTGTAAATTCGAATCTAATGTTAAAACAACATTATCACCATTTTCAGCTTCCTGATAGACAGTTGTTGTTCCTGGAAGAACAGAGCCCGTTACCGTTTGCTGATATTGCACCTTACCATCTTTCCCACTCAAAACATCGTTTAAACTTTGTTCTAAGCCGATTTTTCCTACAATTGTTTGACTTTCTTCGTCATAGCTGGCAAATCCAATCAAATTACTGGAATAAGGAGAAACAGGATAACTGCGTGATACATCGTCTATAAAAACAATGCCTTGTAAATCTAATTTTTCAATTTCTTCTTTTACTTCTTTTGAAATTCGTTTGGTTCCTGTTCCCAATTCTGTTTGTGTCAAGCCTTTTTCAATGGCATTGTCTAAAATAAATTGCAGAGTTGTTCGTTTTGTATTTTCTAATACCTTAGACAAGGCTCTGGCTGTTTTGGCTGTGTCATCCACATAAGCTGCTTTCCCATTTTCATCATATGGTCCATTGATATTTCCGTCTTCATCTTTGTTCGGTAAAATCGCAACAATAGTATATGCTGTCACTTCCTGGGCAATGACATTGTAGTTACGATCATAAATTGTTCCTCTTTTTCCTTTAATCGTCGTATTCACGATACTGGAAGCAATTTGTGGATTTAATGCACTTTCTCCTGACCAGATATGTGTCTTTGTAATCATGGTAAAAAGAACATTAGCAACCACTAATGTTCCAACTAAAAACATAATTTGTATAATATGATATAGTCGCTTGTTCGTTTGCTTGATACCCATCTTGTTTGTCCTATCTATTTTGTTTCCATAATATAGATATTATTTTGATTGTCTTTGACCGAACTGTCAAGCATTCCTAATAAACGAGTTTTATTTTGCAGGTTATTGACCTCTGTTTCCAATTCACTGACGGCTTCTTGCTTGACATTCACTTGTGAAGCCAGTTCTTGTTCCTTCATTTGTAAAGTAATATTATAAGACTTGAGACCAACTCTTGTCCCTGTAAAAAATAGAAACGATAACGCGAAAAGACCAATAACCCAGATATCTTTTCTTAACTTTCTTTTTTTATTATTATTTTTCACATTTTTTCGCATTCCGATCCTATCCTTTCTATTCCCCTGAGCTTAGCACTATGTGCTCTATTATTATCGATTAGCTCTTCATTTGTTGCCACTACCGGTTTTCTATTTATTAATTGATAATCTAATTTTTCTATCCTTAACTCTGGTAAACGCTTGTCAACTTTTTTTGGAACCGCTACTTCTTTAAATATTTGTTTTACAATTCGATCTTCTAAAGAATGAAATGTAATCACTACTAAGCGTCCATTTGGTTTCAATCGCTTTAACCCCTCTTTTAAAACAATTGATAATTGATCCAGTTCGTGATTGACTTCAATTCGAATGGCCTGAAATACTTTTTTAGCAGGATGTCCTTTTTTTCGAAGGACTTTTTCAGGCAAAGCCTGTTTAATGACATCCACTAATTGAAGTGTTGAATCAATTGGTTTTTCTTTTCGAACTTTTTCAATTTGACATGCGATTTTATACGCAAATGGTTCTTCTCCATATTCTTTAAAAATATGACTTAATTCTTCTTTCGAATAGGAATTGATAACCATCCAGGCATCTAATTGCTGTTCCTGATTCATTCGCATATCCAGTCTTGCATCCATTCGATAACTAAAACCCCTTTTTTCATCATCGAATTGTGGCGACGAAACACCTAAATCCAATAAAATTCCATCCACGGCTTCAACCCCCATTGAATCGAGTATAGAACCTAGATTCTGAAATGAATCATGTATACAAGTAAAATTCGTTCCGACTTGTTTCAATCGTTCACTGCTTTCCTGAATTGCTTGTGCATCACAGTCAATTGCGTATAAATGTCCTTTTGTACATTGTTTCAGGATTTCACTACTGTGGCCCCCTCTGCCAAGTGTGCAATCCACATACAATCCATCATCTTTAATATTTAACATATCAATGGTTTCATGTAATAAAACACTAATATGTTTCATATTAACCAAATAAATCTGAAATATTTTCGGCTACTTCTTCAAACAATCCGTCTTGTTCTTCTTCTAATTGCTGCCAACGAGCTTTTGACCAGATTTCAATATGATCGGCAACCCCAATAATCAGACATTCCTTTTCTAATGCTGCCAGGGAAATTAAAGACGATGGAATTAAAATTCTTCCCTGACCATCCATTTCACACTCCGAAGCTTTTGATAACATCATACGCTGATACATACGTGCATCTTTTTTTGTGGAAGGTAAAGACGATAATCTTGCATATACTTTTTCCCATTCACTCATGGTATATACATTCAAGCATCCATCCAATCCACGATTGACAACAACACGTTCACCGAGCTCTTCACGAAACTTTGCTGGCATAATCAATCGCCCCTTACGATCGATATTGTGTTCGTATTCGCCCATGAACATGTGTTTCACCCCCCACTATTCCACACAAAATGCTACTTTGTACCACTATCTTACATCAATTTATATGAAATTCCAATTCTTTTACGAAAAAAATCATATTTTTTCTAATTCATACATAGAAATTTGATATAATTTGAACGATAAAGGAGAGATATCATGGAGTTTATGTATTTTGTATTAGGGCTTCTTCCCATTATCTGGTTGATTATTGCCCTTATCGTTCTAAAAATGCCGACATATAAAGCTGCAATGGGATCTTTAATTGTTGCGATTGTTTTAGCTATGCTGGTTTGGAGATTGCCGGCTATGAATGTATTAACAGCAACTATAGAAGGATTTGCCAATGCTGCCTGGCCTATTATTCTTGTTATTATTGCTGCCATGTTTACGTATAACCTGACACTGAAAACAGGAGCTATGGAAGTTATTAAACAGATGCTGAGTTCTGTAACCAATGACAAACGAATTCTTGTCCTGATTTTAGCTTGGTGTTTTGGTGGATTTATGGAAGGAATGGCTGGATTTGGAACGGCTATTGCGATTCCTGCTGGAATGCTATATGCAATGGGATTTGATCCAATTTTTTCTTGTCTGGTTTGTTTGATTGCCAATGGTGTCCCTACTCCATTTGGTTCCATTGGAATTCCAACTGTTACATTAGCTGGTTTAGTTGGATTGGAAAATACAACCTTATCTTTTTATACCGCAATTCAATTGGCTCCTTTTATTTTGTTGTGTCCAATATTGATTGTGATGGCAACTGGAAAAGGATTCAAAGCTTTAAAAGGTGTTTTACCTTTAACATTGGCATCTGGAATCAGTTTCTTTATTCCAACTTTAATTATTGCCAATTTCGTTGGAGCGGAATTAGCTGTTGTAGTGGGTAGTGTTTGTTCTTTATTTGTGACAATTTTGTTAGGATCTAAAGTAAAATCAAATCCAGAATATGAAATGCAGCAAGCACAAAATAAGCCATTGGTTGTAAAAGACTGTGTAAAAGCGTGGTCACCATTTATTTGTATTTTCTTTTTCTTATTATTGACATCAAAATTAGTGACGCCAATTAATCAAAGTCTGGCTCGTTTTGCTTCTTCAGTACAATTCTATTGTGGAGACAATCCAAATACATTAACATTTTCCTGGATTAATACACCAGGCATCTGGATTTTTATTTCTGCTTTTATAGGAGGAAAAATTCAAGGTGCTTCTTTGCAAGATTTCAAAACCGTCTTTGTTTCAACTCTCAAACAAATGAAAGCAACAATGATTACAATGTGTTCGGTATTAGGATGTGCAAAAG
>NZ_JBJEEY010000007.1:0-4195 GCF_051873555.1 Floccifex sp.
CCTCAAAGGTTTTAAATTGGCTTTTTTCTAAACCTCATCTAATTTTAGAGGTCCGATATTTCTGTCATCTTTAATCTATAAATTATTTCTTTTTTTCATATAATGTATGCATTCCAAATTTCCAGCATAGAAGCATACCAAATACAGCTCCCACAACAGCTTGTAAAATCTGGAATGGAAATTTTAGTATCGCATATTCGATTGTACTATAAATAAAAGCTCTTCCCATTGAATATCCCACAACATTGATCAAAACCCCTAAGCTTACTCCAATTAAAGAAGACAAAACTGGTTTATCTTTTAATGCATTATGAGAAATCCATGAAATTACGACTGCCTGTAAGCCATGTGTTACCAATGAAACAAACATAGGTGCTGGATAAAACAGCATATCTCCAATAAAGGCTCCCACTCCACCAACGATAAAAGCTTCCAGTGGATTTAATAGAATAGCAGCTAAACAAATTACCACATCATTCAAATATAAATGTCCGCCTGGAACAGGAACCCCAAAAGATGACAGAACAATATTCATTGCCAGAAACACAGCTGTTAAAGTTAAATTAAATACATTGCTTCTTTTCATAACAATCCTCCCTGATGGAAAATAGTATAGAAAAGATTTGATCTTACGAAAATAACCAACTATAAATTTTTTGATAATACCAGATTATAAATCAAACGCTTCTGCTAATACCTTTACTGCCTTTTCTTTATCTTTTTTCTCGATTGTTAATGAAATCGAAATCTCAGACGATGTAATTTGATAATAACGAATATTATTCTTTGTTAATGTATTTAAAATTTTAGAAGCAATTCCACTGTGTGTTGAAATTCCAACACCCACAACCGAACACTTCACAAAGCCTAAAATTCTTTCAATATGATATCCAAATTCATTTTCATCATAATTCTGAAGAATTAAATCACTTTGTTTCTCATTACAATAAAACGTAAAATTGATAGTATCTTGTCCTGATATTTGCTGGGAAATGGTATCAATATTAATATTTAAATCCGCAATCAATTGAAACAATTTTCCCAAATAAATGCCATCATTTTTTATATTCACTACACGCATAATCGCATAATCTTCTTTAATTGAAATACCTGTAATTGGCATATCTTCTATATGTTTGGTTTCCATAATAAATGTTCCTTTACTCAAATCCGTTTCCAATGCTCTTCCCAAAAACAATTGAATATTGTATTTACTTGCAATTTCTACACAACGCGTTTCTAATACACCTGAACCCAAAGAAGCCATCTGCATCATTTCATTATATGTAATTTCTTCTAAACGCTTTGCTTGTGGATATAAACGAGGATCCGTTGTATAGATTCCATCCACATCGGTATAAATGTAACAATTCCATCCTAGTTTAGCAGCTAAAGCCACAGCCGTTGTATCACTGCCTCCACGACCCAGTGTTGTAATTTCTCCATTTTCAGTAGCTCCCTGAAAACCAGCTACGACAACTACTTTTCCATCATCCAGATGTTTTTGCAGATTCGTTAAATCAATGTCTTTAATACGAGCATGTGCATGATGATTACTGGTAATAAAACCAGCCTGGTATCCCGTTAAAGAAATAGCGGGTACACCTTGCGCTTCAATGGCCATAGCCAGTAACGTAACCGTTTGTTGCTCCCCTGTCGATAATAAAGAATCCATTTCTCGATCATTACATGCATAACCTACTTCTTTAGCCAATTGAATCAATGCATTGGTTGTCTTTCCCATAGCACTGGCAACCACAACAATGTCATGTCCTCTTTTCTTAATATCGGCAACATGCTTGGCAATGGCCTTAATTTTATCTACATCCGCAACACTTGTTCCACCATATTTTTCAACTATCATGTAAAAATTATATAGAAAAAATTTTTAAAATGAAATAAAAATCACTTTTCTTGTTTTAAAAAAATTCGATGCTACAATGAATCTATGAAAATCTGGTTAACACGTCATGGACAAACAAAATATAATAAACAAAAACTGATGCAAGGCCTAACCGATGAACCACTAAATGAAACAGGCATCCAGCAAGCGAAACAAGTTCGAGAAAAAATTGGAGATATTCACTTTGATGCTGTTTATGCTTCTCCCTTAGATCGAGCCATTACAACCGCTTCGATTATTGGAAACGTGGATAAAAAAGAAGTGATTCAAGATCCAAGAATCATTGAAACCAATTTTGGAAAATATGAACTCCATAAATATTATTTACTAGGCATTCGTTTTTCATTATTCTGGGCTTTTCCAGAAATTTTTAAAGAACCGGAAAGCGTAGAATCTATTTCTTCTATGGTCCAAAGAAGCTCTTCTTTTTTAAAAGAATTAGAAACCAAAGACTATGAAAACGTATTGGTCGTATGTCATGGAGGTATTATTCGAGCTTTATGCGGGTATTTAGAAGACAAAAAAAACGGGATTAAATGGCGACCAAAACCTCATAATTGTGAAGTACGCATTTATGAATCCATAAACGGAAACCACAAAAAAATACGCTAAACACGTATTTTTTGTCCTTTATTTACTTTTTGTGAAGAAATAAACTGAATATCTTGTTCATTTGGATTTGTGACAATCAACATAGTTGTCATATCATATTCCTTTGACAACAATTTCATATCCACTTGTACAACCGGTTCCATTGCCTTGATGACATCGCCTTGTTTCTTTAATACTTTAAAACCTTTTCCATTTGCCTGAACCGTATCAATACCAATATGAACCAGCAATTCTACACCTTCATTAGTTGTTACACCAAAAGCATGTCCTGTTGGAAACAAAAGAGATAATGTACCATTAGTTGGAGAAACAAAAGTGACTTTATCTTCCACAATTTGAAAGGCAATGCCATCTCCCATCATTTTTTGTGAAAAAACAGGATCCTTTACTTCACTTAAATCCATCAGATTTCCATCTGCAATCGCGACAATATCTCTATCATCAAACGTTTCTATTTCTTTTTTAAATCTTGAAAACAATCCCATATTAATTTTCCTTCAATTCCTGTGTCATTTCAATTTCATGAATCATATCAATACGAGTTTGATGACGACCCCCTTCAAATTTCGCATTCAACCATTCATCCACAATCATTTTTGCCGTTTCAATTCCAATCACACGTGCTCCAAACGCTAAAATATTTGTATTGTTGTGTTCTTTCGATAATTTGGCCGTATAAGGCTCAGAACAAACAACTGCACGAATTCCATGCACTTTATTAGCTGATAAAGAAATACCAACACCTGTTCCACAAATCAAAATCCCACAATCTACTTCATTCTTTTGAACCATCTTGGCGACTTGAAAACCAGAAACAGGATAATTAAATCGTTCTGTACTATTGGTTCCCACATCAATGATTTCATGTCCCTTTTCTTCTAAATATACTTTAATTTCTTTTTTCATTTCCACAGCTACGTGGTCATTACCCATTGCGATTTTCATGCCAATCTCCTTAATTCCGGTACAATTTCTTTATATGTTTTTTCTTTTCCAAATAAAGCACTCGTTCCAAGCACAAAACCATCGGCTCCAATCAATGATAATTCCTCAATAATTTGAGGGGAACAAGCACCATCAATCACAATTTTAAATTCATATTTTTCTTTTAAAGCCGCTAATTTTTTCACCTTTGATTTTGTGAAATCAATAAATTTTTGCCCTGCAAAACCAGGATTAACTGTCATAACTAACACATAATCACAAAGATTCAACATTTCTTCAATTGATTCAATGCTTGTATCTGGATTGATAGCAATTCCTGCCATTTTTCCTCTTTCTTTGATATGAGCTAAAGTCTTTACTACATATCTTTCAGATTCAGGATGAATATAAATAATATCGGCTCCTGCATCTATAAACCAATCCACTTTACCAGCTGGATTTTCAATCATTAAATGTACATCCATCAATTTATTTGTCGACTTGCGAATGGCTTTAATATCATTTAATCCCAGTGTCATATTGGGAACAAACGTTCCATCCATGACATCGTTATGAAAAATATCTATATTTGCTTCATCTAATGCCTTTACATCTTCATCTAAATGATGAAAATCAATGCACATCGTTGAAGGACACAATAAAATATCACGCATCACAATTCCTCCCCATTACTTTCAATCACTTTTTTATACCAGTCAAAGCTCTTTTTCTTATAGCGTTTGAAGCTTCCATTTC
>NZ_JBJEEY010000008.1:0-22197 GCF_051873555.1 Floccifex sp.
TCATTTCTAAAATCTAACATAGTATTCCTCCTATTTATGTATTCGAAAAAAAAGTAAATTTGTAAAAAAAAAAGACAAATTAATTGTCTTTCAAATGGCTTTTGATGATAGTTTGAACATAATTACTTAATTCTTCTCTTGTCATGTTTTTATAAAATTCAAAAGAAATAGGTGAATCAAAAATGATGGATAAATCTTTTATTTTTTCTTTTACATCTAAACAATACGCATGATTTAATGTAACAGGAATAATGCTGGCTTTAGCCATGATTGCAGGCTGAAATGCTTTATCTTTAAATTCATTCATTTGATTTCCTTTGGATCGTGTGCCTTCTGGAAAAATCAAAATATTATGATTCTTCTTTAAAAAACGTAACGATTCTCGTAACATATGTACATTTCCTTCTCTTGTTTCTCGATTAAAATGAATCGTTCCAATATTCTTTGCCCATCTTCCTAATAAAGGAATGGATTCATTTTCTTGTTTAGAAACAAAAGATAATGGACTGTCACATGCTGCACAGATAACAACTGGATCTAGTGTTCCTTGATGGTTACTAACAAAATAGATTCCCTTTGTGTTTTTTATATTTTCAATTCCATGAATTGTTAAAGAATATCCCATTTTTTTTAATATTTTTTGAGCATAATTATGAACGATTTCATAATTTTGTTCTATTGATTTCTTTTTTCCTTGTATTCCTTTTATAAAAATAACAGGAAAAAAAGGCAGACATTTAATGATTGATAAATACTTCATCTTGACTCCTTTGTATCAAAGCAACGGCCATTGCATAGTCTTTTTCATGTGAAATGGAAATAGAAATGTGATATCCTTCTTTTTTTACAACTGGTTTTTTATTTTCATAGTAAATTTCAAAATCTGTAATTAAACAATTTTTATCCATTGCTTTTACCAAAGCCTCTTTAGCCGCAAAATGGCCTGCTAAAAACTCCAATTGTCTTTGTCCTTTATATTGATCAAATTGTTCTTTTTCTTTTTTCGATAAAATACGCTTTGCTAATGCTTCTTTATTGAATTGAATTCGATTGATTTGAACAATATCACATCCAATACCAATCATTTTAATCTCCTAAAGAACACATGATTTCTCCAGTAGCTGCTACTTTTCCGTCTACAGTCGCCTCTACTTTTGCAAAACAAATACCAGCTCTTTGATTCGTAAATTGTACATGAAGTTTTAATACATCTCCTGGAATGACTTGTCTTTTAAATCGCATTTTATTGATTCCTGCAAAAAATGCAATTTTTCCTTTATTTTCTTCTTTTGACAACAATAAAAAACAACCAGTTTGTGCTAGAGCCTCTACAATTAAAACCCCAGGCATGACATGTTTTTGTGGAAAATGGCCTAGAAATGTCATTTCATTGGCACTGACACATTTAATACCTGTGATTTCTTCTTCACTCATTTCTTCAATACGATCCACTAATAAAAACGGATAACGATGCGGAATGATTTCTTGTATTTGATTTGAATTATACATACTTTATGCCTTCACTTTCTTAAAAATCAAAGACGCATTGTGCCCACCAAATCCCAATGAATTACTCATAACATAATGAAGATCATATGGACGGTTTTTATTAGCAACAATGTCTAAATCACAGTCTTCATCTTTTTCCTGATAATGAATCGTAGCTGGTACTATATTATTTTGAATTGCTTTGATGCAAATAATTGCCTCTATAGCACCATATGCTCCTAATAAATGGCCAGTATTCGATTTTGTGGAAGACATCATAACTTTTTTTGCATGATCTTTAAATGCATATTTTACAGCTTTTGTTTCGGTTTTATCATTTAATGGCGTACTTGTGCCATGGGCATTAATATAATCAATATCATTCACTTTTATTTTTGCATCTTCAATGGCTTTCAACATTGCTTTTGCTCCTTGAATACCTTCTGGACTCGGCGCTGTAATATGATAGGCATCGCAAGTAGCTCCATAGCCGATTATTTCACCATATATTTTGGCATTTCTTTTTTTGGCGTGTTCATATTCTTCCAAAACCAGAATACCAGCTCCTTCTCCCATGACAAAGCCACTTCTTTGTTTATCAAAAGGAATCGAAGCACGATTTTTATCTTCTCCTGTATGAAGTGCTCGCATAGATTGAAAGCCTGCAATAGCTAATGGCGTTATACTGGCTTCACTTCCCCCAGTAATCATAATATCCTGGTATCCATCTCTAATTTGATGAAACGCTTCACCAATCGCATTATTTGAAGCTGCACAAGCCGTTACCACCGAGTAACAAATCCCTCTTGCTCCTGTATCAATTGCTACACTTCCACTAGCTAAATTAATCAATGCCATTGGAATAAAATAAGGAGAAACACGTGAAGGTCCTCTTTGATCCAGTGCCTTTTGACATGTTTCGATGGTATCAATACCTCCAATTCCAGAAGCAATTAAAACCCCCATTCGATCCAAGTCCACTTCTTCTAAATTCAATTGACTATCATCAATAGCTTGTTTCGATGCAATGCGAGCAAATTGAGTAAAACGATCATTAAATTTTAAATCTCGTTTTGAAAAATATTGTTCCATATCCAGATTTTTAACTTCAGCCGCTAATTTTACTTTATAATCCGTCGTATCAAAACAAGAAATAAAATCAATACCACATTTTCCTTTTTCAATAGAATCCCATACTTCTTCTACCGTATTTCCAATCGGGGATACACACCCCATTCCAGTAACAACAACTCTTCGTTTCATGTCTTCCTCCTACATCAACATTCCGCCATTGACTTGAATGACTTGACCCGTTATATATTTTGCGTTTTCACTTGCTAGAAACAAAGCACATTGTGCAATGTCTTCCACTGTTCCAAATTCTTGTAAAGGGATTTGACTTAGCATTTGTTTCTTTACTTCTTCACTTAATTGATCGGTCATCTGAGTTTGAATAAAACCAGGAGCAATCGCATTTACACGAATATGACGCAATCCTAGTTCTTTTGCCAATGATTTTGTGAATCCAATAACAGCGGCTTTACTTGCTGCGTAATTGGTTTGTCCCACATTTCCACATAGACCCACAACCGAAGCCATGTTGATCATGCATCCACTTTTTTTTCGAATCATGAGTTTACTGGCTTCTTTTGAACACAAAAAAGTTCCTTTACAATTCACTTCCATGACATCCATGAAATCTTGTTCACTCATTCTTAAGCACAAATTATCTTTTGTGATACCGGAATTATTAATTAATACATCCAATTTCCCGTACGTCTCTTTTATAACCTTAAACATTTGTTGTACATCTTCTTGTCTAGAGACATTACCTTGCACCAATGTTGAATTCGAACTATATTGTTTGACTTGTTCAAGCGTATCTAAAGCTGCTTGTTGACTGCCATTATAATGAACAATGACATCGTATCCATTTTTCGCAAAACAAATCGCAATGGCTTTTCCAATTCCTCGACTTGCACCAGTCACTAACACATTTTTATTCATAAAGATAGCTCCTTTATATCTTCATAACAATGAATCGAAAATACTTTTACATTTTTATTGGTTTTCTTTACTAATCCAGAAAGCGTATGTCCTGGTCCAATTTCAATAAATGTATCCACGCCTTGAGAAATCATATATTCAATAGATTGATAAAATAACACACTGCTTTTAATTTGACGCGTTAATAAATCCACTATATTTTCTGTTTCCATTTTCCCTGTGACATTAAAAATAACAGGAATTTCTGGATTTTGTATTGGATATTGATGCAATACTTCATTTAATTCTTGGCTGGCTTTTTCCAACAAAGGCGAATGAAAAGCTCCACTGACTTTTAAAGGAATCATGCGACGAACACCTTTTTCTTTTAATGTTGAAACAGCCAGGTCCACGCTTTCATTGGTTCCTGTAATCACAATTTGAAATGGTGAATTATAATTGGCAATGCTACACCCAGCTTGTTGACAAGCCTGTTGAATATCCTCAATTTTCGCATTTAAGATAGCCACCATTTTTGTAGTGTTTTTTTCTAACGCATTGGCCATGATCAATCCTCTTTTCCGAACAATTTCCAATCCATCTTCTAAAGAAAAAACATGAGATGCACATAAAGCACTATATTCACCTAAAGATAAACCTGCTACATAATCTGGCTGGATGCCTTTTTCTTTTATGGCTTCATAAATGGCCATGGAACAAGCTAAAATACAACTTTGTGTATAAGCCGTATTATTTAATATTTCTTCTGGTCCATGAAAACAAACTTCTTTTACATCAAAATCCATTTGAATAGAATCAAATACTTTACGAGAAACGAAACACTGATCATAAAAATCTTTTCCCATTCCAACGAATTGACTTCCTTGTCCTGCAAATAAAATAGCTATTGACATAATTGTTCCTTTCTAACATCCACCATCAATGAATCAATCAAATCTTTTACCGACATCATAGTATCTACTTTGCTTCCATTGACTCCCGTAAAAAACAAGCCCTTTTCTTCGTTTCCTTTAACAGCTTCAATTAATGCACGTGTAATACAATAAGGTGTATTTGCTGGATTGCATGTTTTTAAACAAGACAAACAATGAGAAACAACCTGATTGGATTGTTCATTTACTTTTTTCATATAAGAATTCAAAATAGCTCGCCCAGGAAATCCTGTTGGACTTTTCACAAGTACAATGTCTTCTTCTTTGGCATTTAAAATTTGATTTTTAAATTCTTCACTGGCATCGCATTCATAAGTTGCGATAAATCGCGTTCCCATTTGTACTCCAGCCGCTCCCTTTTTCATATAATGAACAATATCTTTGGATGTATAGATTCCTCCGGCTACAAAAACAGGAATCGATTTTTGATATTTCATTTCATATTCTTTCACAACTTTTAATACTTCTTCTAATATTTCATCTAATTCCTGACACGTATGGTTTTCTAAATCCTTTAATTTAAATCCAAGATGTCCCCCTGCTTTATAACCCTCTATCACAATAAAATCACAGGTTCTATGATAGTGCGAATCCCAGCTCTTTAGAACTAAACGACACGCTTTGGCACTGGAAATGACAGGGGCTAATAAAATGTCGACATCTTTTGTGTATTCTGGTAAAGACAATGGCAGTCCTGCTCCAGAAATAATGGCATCGTATCCGGCTTTGACACTGGTTTTGACATACGATTCATAGTCTTTGGAAGCTACCATAATATTGACAGCTAACAATCCATTTCCATTTGAAATTTTTCTTGCGATTTGAGCGTGTTCAAACAAAGCTTTCATGTTACATTCTTTCGAATTTTTTTCAAAATTCGGATCTAAATACCCGGGATGAGCTGCACTGATGCATCCCATGGCACCTTCTTTCATAACATGTCCTGCTAAATTTGATAACGAAACTCCAACGCCCATGCCTCCTTGAATTAAAGGAAGCCTCAATTCTTTTTTTCCAATTTTCATGATAGTGCCTTTATTATTTTTTCCATTTGTGTGTGTTTCAAAACACAAGTGGAAACCAGGTCTTCAAATATTACTTTTAATGGACGAATTTCATGAATCAAACCAGCAATTTGTCCCATCATTACTGAGCCTGTTTTCATGTCTCCATCAAATACAGCTCTTTTAAGACCACCAAGCGTTAATTTTTCTAATTCCTCTTTATTAGCTGCTTGTTGTTCTAATTTAATATATTGACGCGACATTGGATTTTTTAAAATACGAACCGGTGAATTCAAACTTCTTCCAGTCACCACTGTATCTGTGTCCTTTGCTTTTAGAACAGCTCGTTTATAATTATCATGAATCGGACATTCTTCACTGGCTAATAAACAAGTTCCTACTTGTACGCCAATTGCACCAAAAGACAAAGCCGCATACAATCCTCTTCCATCTCCAATGCCTCCAGCGGCTATAACTGGAATATTCACTGCATCGATTACTTGAGGAAGCAAAGACATTGTGGTTTGTTCCGATACATGGCCTCCTGCTTCACAACCTTCCACAATTAAGGCATCGGCTCCACTTTGTTCTAATCGCTTTGCCAAGGCAACACTTGCCACTACAGGAATTACTTTGGCTCCACTTTCTTTTAACATTTTCATATAAATTCCTGGATTTCCTGCTCCTGTGGTCACAACTGCCACTTTTTCCTGGGCAATCATTTCCATGAGTTCCTTTGTTTGTGGATGCATCATCATAACATTGACTCCAAAAGGCTTATTCGTTAATTCTTTGCAACGAATAATTGCTTCTCTTGCTTGTTCTACACTCATCGCACCGGTTCCAATGATTCCTAAAGCACCACTGTTACTAACAGCAGCTGCAAATTCAGCTGTAGCAATATTGGCCATGGCGCCTTGAATAATTGGATATTTTATATTTAAAAATTCATTCAAAGTCATATTTTCCTACCATTCTAAATAAATTGCTCCACTGGTAAAACCAGCACCAAATCCTGTTAAAACCATTTTCATACCCTTCTTAATTTTTCCTTGTTCCTTGGCCTGGGCTAAGGCAATCGCAATACTGGCAGAAGAGGTATTTCCGAATTCATCTAAATTCACAAAAATACGATCAAAATCAATTTTCATCTTTTTTGCTACATGTTTAAGAATACGAATATTGGCTTGATGTGGAATAAATAAATCAATGTCTTCTATTTTTTGATTCGCTTTTTCTAAAACTTTTTCTATCGAATAAGGCATGGCTTCAATCGCAAAACGAAACACTTCTTTTCCATTCATTTCAAGATACGACATTTCTTTTTCTTGTAAAGAAAGACCCTTACACATTAAAAAACCATCTTTATCTCCTGTACTTTTGGTAAAAGAAACCATTCGTCCTTGATTGGATTTTTGAATCAAGGCAGCTCCAGCCCCATCACCAAATAAAACACACGTATTACGGTCGTTCCAATCTATGATTTTACTTAGTGTTTCAGCTCCTATAACTAAAATTGTTGAATACGTTTCTAACATCATACTTGCCAGGCTTAATCCATACACAAAACCAGAACAAGCGGCATTCAAATCAAAAGATGTACATTCTTGTCCATTCAATCCTAACTTTTCTTGTACTAAACATGCTGTTGAAGGTGTAATACAATCGGGTGTAGTCGTTGCAACAAGAATGCAATCAATTAAAGAAACATCAATTTGCGCATCTTTAATGGCTTTTTTAGCCGCTTCAAATGCTAAATCCGATGTATTCTTTGTTTGTGTGATATAACGAGAATGAATACCCGTTCTTTGAACGATCCACTCATCACTGGTATCCACTATTTTTTCTAAATCCGTATTAAATAGTTTTTTTTCAGCTTTAGCATATCCACATCCAATAATTTTTACATTTTCCACACAGGAACCCCCATCTTTCTAAATTTTTCATATCGTTTTTTTACTAATTGATCGGTTTTCATTTTTTTCAAAGATTTGAGTTCTTTGTCAATATATAAATAAAGAGCATCCAATGTTGATGAAAACGATTCTTGCATGCCCTTTTCATCTTCAAACACAATATGATCAATGATTCCCTTTTGATACAAATCAAAACTCGTCATCTTCATGACTTGACTTGCTTCTTTAGCACGAGATTCATCTTTCCATAAAATACTGGCAAATCCTTCTGGACTTAGAATCGAATATACTGCATTTTCCAGCATAACAATACGATCCGCTACACTCAAAGCCAATGCTCCCCCTGAACCTCCTTCCGATAAAACAACACAAATAATCGGTGTTTTTAAGTCAGAAAAAGTATAAAGACAATCCGCAATAGCCTGGGCTTGCCCTCTTTGTTCGGCTCCCTTTCCAGGATAAGCACCTGCCGTATCGACAAAAGTAATAATAGGTCGATGAAATTTTTCGGCTTGTTTGGCCAATCGAATGGCTTTTCGATATCCTTCTGGATTTACCATTCCAAAATTCTTTTTAATATTTTCTTCGATATTTTTTCCCTTAGATTGGGCCATAACAGTCACTGGCTGATCATTAAACATGCCGATTCCACCAATGATAGCTCCATCATCGCCGTATTTACGATCACCATGAAACTCTATAAAATCCGCAAACAAATATGGAATAAAGTCTTGTGCTTTTTTTCTTTCACTAGCTCTTGCCAAAGTAATTCGTTGCCATACATCTAATGAATGCATATTGGATTTTAATAAAGCTTCAATTTTTTCTTCTATTTCTTTATACAACCCATCCGTTACGTTACATTCTCTTTTTTTTCTTCCCATAAACGGATGGTTTCTTCGATTTGTATATTCATTTAGAATCTCCCATGAAATTGTAAAATTGAATACAATGTTTGTTTCAAGTCTTTTCGATTCACAATTAAATCAATAAATCCTTTTTCTAAAACAAACTCTGCTTTTTGAAAATTATCTGGCAATTTTTCTTTGATTGTATTTTCGATGACACGTTTTCCCGCAAATCCTACTAAACAATCGGGTTCTGCAATAATGATGTCACCCAACATCGCAAAACTTGCGGATACACCACCTGTTGTTGGATGTGTCAATACACTGATATACAATTGACCTTGTGCATCTAATTTTTTTAATGCTGCACTGGTTTTAGCCATTTGTACTAAAGAAACAATGCCTTCTTGCATTCGTGCCCCTCCACTGGTACAAAAAATAATGAGAGGCATTTTTTTCTTGATTGCCATTTCAATACATCTTGTGATTTTTTCACCGACAACGCTTCCCATGCTTCCCATCATAAAACCAGAATCCATCACAGCTAAAGCAAAAGAAATGGATTTGATTCTTCCAATTCCACACACCACGGCTTCATTTAATCCCGTTCTTTTTTGGGATTCCAATAATTTTTGATCATAGCCTGGAAAGTTTTCCACATTTTGTGTGATATAATTTTTATCTATTTCCTTAAATTCATCACAAATTTGACGAATTCTTTCTTTTGCTCCTATTCGTAAATGATGATTGCATTCAGGACAAACAAATTGATTGATTTTTAAAGCTTTAAAAGAAATATTGGCATGACACTGTGGACATTGTTTAAAAACATGATCCGGGATTTCTTTTTTTACAGCTGGTTTTTTTCGATTTCGATGAAATAAAACCAATTGTTCTTTTCGCATCTTAAATAGATTCATTTTCGATTAACTCCTTCATACATTCACTGGCAAAAGAAGTATCATATTTTCCTTCAATAAATTTTTTATTATGCAATACAATATAGTGAAACGCTTCATTGGTTTGTACACCATCTAAAATAAATTCCTCTAAAGCCACACGCATTTTTTTTATGCACTCCAATCGAGTGGTCGCAAAAGCAATGATTTTACAAATCATGGCATCGTAATACGGTGGAATCGTATATCCAGCATAAACAGCTCCATCTATTCGAATGCCTTTTCCTCCTGGTAAATTTAAGAATTGTATCGTTCCACAAGAAGGTGCAAATTGTTTCGAAATATCTTGTGCATTAATTCGACATTCCAATGCATAACCATTTTGTTGAATATCTTTTTGTTCAAAACAAAGTTTCATTCCATTGGCAATACGAATTTGCGTTTTGACTAAATCAATGCCTGTAATCATTTCCGTAATAGGATGTTCCACTTGAATTCTTGTATTCATTTCCATAAAATAATACGAACCATTTTGATCTAACAAAAATTCAACCGTTCCCACTGATGTATAACCAACGGCTTTACAAGCCGCAATGGCATCGTTGCACATTTTTTGACGAATTTCCTCGTCTAAGACAAAACAAGGTGCTTCTTCTATCATTTTCTGGTTTCGAATTTGAAAGGAGCAGTCTCTTTCATAGAGATGAACTACATTTCCATATGTATCCGCAACAACTTGTACCTCAATGTGTTTGGGATTTTGAATATATTTTTCAACATAGACATCATCGTTTCCAAAACAAACTTTTGCCTCGGCTTTGGCTTCTTGATACAATGATTCAAAATCTTCTATACGATAGACAATGCGCATACCTCTTCCACCACCACCGTTACAAGCTTTAATAATAACGGGAAAACCAATGGATTGTGCTAATTGAATGCCTTGATGCAAAGAAACTGGTTCATTACATCCTTGTATAATAGGAACACCTGCTTGCTGCATCGTCTTACGAGCTTGGGTTTTATTCCCTAATTGTTCAATAACCTGGGCTTTGGGTCCAATAAAAATAAGTCCACATTGTTCTACTAAAGAAGCAAATTGAGCATTTTCCGATAAAAAACCAAAACCAGGATGAATCGCATCACATCCTGTTAAACAAGCCGCTTGAATAATATTAAACATATTTAAATAGCTTTCACTGGGCTTGGGTCCACCAATACAAATGGCTTCATTTGCTAATTGAACATGCAATGCTTCTTTATCGGCTGTTGAATATAATGCCACAGTTTCAATGTTCATTTCTTTGCAAGCTCGAATAATGCGAACCGCAATTTCTCCTCGATTGGCAATACAAATTTTATGAATCATATTAGTCTCCTAAAACAAACAATGGCTGATCATATTCCACCATTTGTCCATCTTCTACCAATATTTCCTGAATAACTCCATCTTTTTGAGCTTTCATTTCATTCATGGATTTCATGGCTTCGATAATGCACAACACATCTCCTTTTTTTATTTGTTGTCCCACTTTCACTAAAGACTCTTGCCCTGGCTTCAAAGAAGCATAAAACGTTCCAACTAAAGGTGAATTCAATGTTTGTTTCTGTTTCTGTTCTTGTTTGGTTTCTTCTTTTGCTACATGTTCATGTGATACAGTTATATTGTCTTTCTTTTCCAAACGAATTTTAAAAGAACCTTCTTCTAAGTCCATACTCGAAATTTTACTGTTTTCAAAAATCGAAATGATTTCTTTTATTTTTTCTGTATCCATTTGTCAATACTCCCGTTATTGTTTAGAAGCAATCAAATCCATAATATCTTGTACAGTTTTTAAAGCCGCTAATTCTTCATCTTCAATTCGAATATCAAATTCTGTTTCCAATTCAAGAGCTAATTCCACAGCAGCTAATGAATCAATATCTAAATCTTCACTTAAATTCGCTTCTGGTGTAACTAAATCACGATCTACATTAATCGCATCTTCTAATACATCTTTAATCTGTTCTAACATAATCATTCCTCCTATACTTTGAATATCAAAGCAATTTCATTATAACCTCTTTGAACTTCAAAGTAAATAGTTTGAAATTCAAATTTTTAAGAAACTCAAAAAAAACACCTTTTCAGGTGTCAGTCTTTTCCATATTGTTCACTAAAATAATCTAAAATATTTTTTAAGGAATCAATTAATACTTTATTGTCATCTAATTTCAAATCCGAAATAGCTTTATCAATCATAGATTCATGGAACTCATCATGAATCTTTAAAACCTCTTTAGCTTTGTCTGTGACTTTTAAACGAACCACTCGTCCATCTTTTTCATCTTTATATCGTTCTACGTATCCCTTTGAAACCAATGTCTTCACATTGGTTGTTAAAGTTCCCTGGGTAATCATAGAACGCTTTGCGATATGAGACATCGTATTGTCACTGGCTTTTTCAATGGACTCCAATAAATGTACTTCACTCATCGACAATTTGACATTTTTCTTTTTTAAGTTTCTTTCTTCTATATAGAGAATGTAGTTAAACATTCCAACTAATAATTCATTGATTGTATGTTTTGTATATTCCATATTGTTTTCCTTTCAAAGTACATAGTATTATACACTATTTGTCAACAGATTCTTCGATGATTTTCTGAATTTCTTCTTTTTTAAAAGAAACACAAGCTGTTTTCCATTTACTTTGTTTTTGACAAATCAAAAAAAACAATTCTTCTTTATTTTCTAATTTTGGCTTATGAATATATAAAGACATCCATTCTTTAAATGAAACAATATCCATACCCAGTAAATCCAAAACTTCTAAAGCAAACGGATGTCCTTTCAAAGCAATTACTTCAATAAAAGAAGAAAGATAAATACCACAGGCAATACCATGAGGAATATGATAACGACACGTTAAATCATAACTCAAAGCATGTGGAAGACTGGTTCCTGTTTGTGCAATGGCCATACCTGCACAAGAAGAAATCCACATGAGTTTTTCATAATCAAAATTTTGTGTTTGAAAAGAAGACATAATATCTTTAAACATGGATAATCCTTTTGCACTGATCATTTGACTGGCAGCATTGGCTTTCATATTTAAATGACTTTCTACTAGATGACAAAGCGCATCAATGGCAGTTTGAATAATCAGTGAAGCAGGCGCACATTGAAGATATTTGGCATCCACAAAAGCATATTTTGGCCAAATATCATGTGAAATACTGCTTTTATAATATCGAGAAGGAATCGATAAAACTGCTTTAGAAGTTACTTCTGATCCTGTTCCACATGTTGTTGGAATACAAATGACATCTAAATACGATAAATCTTTCTTTTGATAAAAACAGTCTTTATTTTCTTTTGGATTTTTGATTAATAAAGCAATGGCTTTTGCTGCATCCATACTAGAGCCTCCACCCAATCCAATCACATAATCCACATTATGTTCAATTCCAAATCGAGCCCCTGTTTCACATATATCCACACTTGGATTTTCATCAATTCGATCAAAAATGTACATAGTCTTCTAAAATGGAAATGACATCTTGTAGAGATCCATTTATTTTTGATGATTTTCTTCCTGTAACAATTAAAGGTTTTTTTCCACAACTATAAAATTTTTCTTTGTGATTTTGAATACAATTTTGTTCTAAATAATATTGAACCGGCATATAGAAATTCATATTTATTCTCCCAATTTATTTTGTTTATTATACCATTATTCCCAAATTCAATTCTAAATCTCACATAATTTTCCATAGTCTTTTTATAAAAAAAAGTCATTTATTTTTTATACTATAACCGTAAAAGATAAATACCTTTTACGAATAATTCATAATAATCTTCAAAATTCTCTCTTCTCTAAAACTTAAAAACAGCTCAAAAAGCTGTTTTTATTTTATATGTACTATGCATTCCATATTTCCCAAAATTCATACTAAAAGTCACACAATTTTCCATACTTTTTTTATAAAAACTTGTTATTTGTTTTATATAGTATAAGCGTAAAAGGAAGATACCTTTTACTAGAAAATTAATAATAATCTTCATAATTCTCTCTTCTCTAAAAACTTAAAAACAGCTCAAAAAGCTGTTTTTATTTTATATGTACTATGATTCCATATTTCCCAAAATTCATACTAAAAGTCACACAATTTTCCATACTTTTTTTATAAAAACTTGTTGTTTGTTTTATATAGTATAAGCGTAAAAGGAAGATACCTTTTACCAAGAAATTAATAATAATCTTCATAATTCTCTCTTCTCTAAAAACTTAAAAACAGCTGAAAGAAGCTGTTTTTATTTTAATCGACTTTTTAAATATTCACTCAACTTTGTATCTATACAATAAATATAACATCCCTTTTGTCCACGAGTTAATAAAGTCCGATATGTATTTTTTATGATACGATTTGCTATTTGAAGAGCTTCTTCTTTATTTTTCTTATATAAAGTTTTTAAGCCTTTGATAGATTGATCCGTCTTCGCTCGTTTTGTGAAATCCGTAATGATTCCATCTTCATAACGAAGATCCTCTCCAATGATGACACCCACATAATCAAATTCCAAGCCCTGACATGTATGAATACAGCCCATTTCATGAACCGATTCAGGATCAATAGCCCAGGTATTTGAAGAACCTAAATTCCATGACATACCAAAATCACCAATTTGAATATCATGAACCTGACTGTCATTCTTTCCTTCTTTAATCCAGTCCCAGCAATACCCAGCGACCATCCTTGATTTATTATTGATTTTATTTTTTTCTTCAATCAATTGTTTCACTTCTTGTGGGCTGTCACAAATACGAATGTCATAATCAAAATTAAATTCATCACTATAATCTGGATGAATGTCTAATACAGAATCAATCCAAGATACATACGAATCCGATCCACTGCATCGAAATTGAGAAACAAGCGTATCTTCAAAAACTTCTGCTTTAAAAAATTGTGCCCATTTTTTAATTTCTTCTGTACTTCCAATGTCTTTGGTCGTCACTCTTTGATCATCATCCACAAAGAAAATGGTAACCTTAGAAGCATGAATCATTTCTTTCACCTGGTTTTCTCCTAAGTTTTGAAACATCCCCGATTTTTCATTTAATCGATGGGCTTCATCCACAATTAAACAATCAAAATCATTATTCATTGATTCGGTAAAAGCACCTGAGCCTTTAAACAAATGATCAATATATGCTTTTCGATATTTTCCTTCTGTTAATTTTTTTCGATATACTTCTCTAGGCGCTGCATTTTTTGTAACATACATTACATTTTGATCACAATTTAAAATGGCCACTAACATGTTGATAGCTAAAACCGTTTTTCCTGTTCCAGGACCTCCATGAATAATATAGACTCTTTTTTTATTTTGTTGTTGTTTTACAATTTCAATAGCTCTTTCAAAAACAACTTTCTGATCATCAATTAACGTAAATTCCCGTTTACCTTTCAACATACTCGATAAATTATCCTGTAAAGACTTACTTGGAATAATTTTTCCGTTTTCAATATGATAAAGTACATCTGAATTACCTTTTTTGATGTATTTCGAAATAAAAGAAGCCAATTTATCGGTGTCTCCTCGAACAAAGATTGGTGCTTTTTTTATATAATATTCATAACAAGAATCCAATAAATCGTCTTCTTGTTTCATTTTATAATTATGAAGATATGCACAAGGCTGTAAACAAATCTTATATTTCCGCACATCTTCATTATAGTCTTGAATCATACTTACATACGACCAAGCCTGATACGAAGGATGCGTTGTTTCTACTAAATGTCCTTGCAACTGTGTTTTCACAATAGCTTCTTTTGTTGATACTTTTTTTACATCCTGCCATTGCTTCAATTCTACAATAACAGCACTTTCTCTTTCTTTTTCATCTTGTCCACTGACAATAAAATCCACTCGTTTATTTGAATTCGGGATTCGATATTCAATCGCAATTTGACTATCTTCTGGAATGCGTTTATCTTCCATGACTTTATACATATACTGCATAGAATTCATCCATGAAGCATATTCACTTTGGGCTGTTTTTTTATGGAGTTTTTCTAATACTTTGGCTTCGATTTTATCTTCTATGACATCGGTATGTACATCTAAAAGAAATTGTTTCTTTGTTTCCTGGTATACAATCATAATTCTGTATATTTTTTCGAATTTCCTTTTGATTTTTCAACTGGATACTTTTTCTTGTTTTTTTCAAGCTTCTGTAAAACAATCTCTTCTAAGTCAACATCCAACGCATCTGCCATAATGATGCAATAATTTACTACGTCCGCTAATTCTTCGCAAACGGCTTCTTTGTCATAGTCATTATTCCATTGAAAACATTCCAATAATTCTCCGGCTTCAATCGCAATAGATTTTGCGAGGTTTTCCGGAGAATGAAATTGATTCCAGTCTCTTTCCTGATTGAATTTTCGTATTTGTTGAATTGCGTTTTTCATATATCTATTATATTCAATATTCACTTTCATGTGTCATATAAAATGAATGAATTTGTTCAGTATATGCACTTAAATCAAAAGTTGCGCTGATTTCAATAATGGAATCATCTATTTTTAAAATCATGGCATCGTTTTCTTTTTCAATGGAATAAATATATCCATCTTGAATTGGTGTATTTTCTTGTGTTAAATGTGATTGTATAAAATATTCATAATATGAGTCGACTTCTTTATTTATTGTATAAACACATGAAAATAAAATATCGTCTTTATTTTGATCTAAAACAGATTGTGTATGAACAATTAAACTATTTGCACAAGACATAGAATCTTGTGTGGATTCTTTATCAAAAAAAGAAAGAGTTAACATATTAGAGTCAGTGGGCATTGTTTTTCTTGAAACAAAGTCAAGAATGCAGCCAACAGGGACACACAACAAAGAAACAATCAATAAAATAACAGCCAGATTTGTCAGTATTGATTTTTTTATGGGTTGTTTCGCTTTATATTGAATCCCGTGTATATATTTTTTTAATGTGAAACAAAACAAAGAACTAATTAAAGTGAATGGAATCAGGCTTAAAACAATGAGTCCATTGGTTAAGACAAATTGAATGTCTTTGTTCAATAAGAAAGAAATACAAAGAATCAACAAAAATATTTCAAATAAAAGAAATACATTTTGTCGAATCCAATATTTTTTCAAATACTCTTGAATTTGTATTTCTCTTTCTTTTGGATAGTTTTTATTTGTTCCTTTAAAGAAAATCATTCTTCCTTTTTTTCCGCAATACGAATAACCATATCGATCATATAAATCCAGCAATTCTCTTTGAGCTCTTAATTTATTGCCTTTTAAGATATCCATTCGATAGAAATAACGTTTTTTATTGTTTTCGAATCGAATACTATATCCTATTTCTATGGGATTGTATCCCTTTTTGGATTGCTCATTAAATTCTTTTTCGATATTTTCTTTTTCAAACATATCTTGTATAAACAACTTTGCTTTCATATTCTTCACCTATTCCATAATAAAAGAAGTCAGCTAAAAAGCCAACTTCCATTGTTCAAATTCTTCATCTGTTGCCAGAACATAGTGTGTATCCGATACAAAATGTTTTGTCCCTTTATTATAATCAATACCACTTGAATTATAATCATAGGAATACGATTTTCGTTTCTTTTCAATTTTGGGATTTGGTTGTGGGATAGCCGATAATAATGACTTTGTATATGGATGCAAAGGATTCGCAAAAATTTCTTCACTCGTTCCAGCTTCTACTAAATGACCTAAATGAAGAACACCAATTCGATCACTAATGTACTTAACCATTGATAAGTCATGTGCAATAAATAAAATAGATACCCCTGTTTCTTTTTGAATTCTTTTCATTAAATTCACAACTTGTGCTTGAATAGAAACATCCAAAGCACTGATGGCTTCATCCGCAATAATTAAGTCAGGATTCATAATCAAAGCACGGGCAATTCCAATTCTTTGTCTTTGCCCTCCTGAAAATTGATGTGGATAACGGCTTGCGAATTCTCTTGATAAGCCTACAAGTTCTAACATTTCATAGATTTTTTCGTTTCTTTCTTCAATGGATTGATAATTTTTATGAATATCCAATCCTTCTCCTATAATGTCTATAACCTTTTTTCTTGGATTTAAACTTGCCATGGGATCTTGAAAAATCATCTGCATTTTGTTACGTAACTCTTTTATGGATTCTTTTGACATTTTATTAGAAATATCTTTTCCATTAAAAATAATTGTCCCACTCGTTGGCTTATATAAACGAATAATGCTTCTTCCTGTTGTAGATTTACCCGATCCAGATTCTCCTACCAATCCATAGGTTTCTCCTGGATAAATTTCGAAGGAAATGTCATCAACCGCTTTAACCGTAAAATTTCGATTGATTTTAAAATATTGTTTTAAGTGATCAACAACTAAAATGGGTTGTACCATTATTCATTTCCCCCTTTCATTTTTTCTAATCGACGAGCCAATTCTTTTGGCATTTGGACTTTAGGTGCCATCGGATGCATTAACCAGGAAGCCACTTTATGTGTATCACTTCCTTTTACATCAAACATAGGTGGCTCCAATCGAAGGTCTATATTCAATGCATAGGCATTTCTTGGTGCAAAAGCATCGCCTTTGATTTCATGAATCAGGTTTGGAGGGGTTCCCGGAATGGTATATAATTCATCGTCATCGGTACTTAAATCTGGCATAGAAGACAATAAACCCCATGTATATGGATGACGAGGATCATAGAAAATTTCATCAATGGTTCCGGTTTCTACAATTTTTCCGGCATACATCACATTGACATAATCTGCTACTTTGGCTACAACACCTAAGTCATGTGTGATATAAATAACAGATAAATTCTTTTTCTTTTGAATGTCTTGAATTAATTCCAAAATTTTTGCCTGAATTGTAACGTCCAAAGCTGTTGTTGGTTCGTCACAAATCAATATATAGGGATCACATGATAAAGCAATCGCAATCACGACACGTTGACGCATTCCTCCTGATAATTGATGAGGATAGTTTTTCATTCGTTTTTCAGCATCTACAATTCCAACTTCTTCTAAAAGCTCAACGGCTTTCGCATAGGCTTCTTCTTTTGTTTTATGGTAATGATGAATCATAGGTTCCATGACTTGATTTCCTATAGTCATCGTCGGATTTAAAGAAGTCATTGGATCTTGAAATACCATGGCAATTTTTCGTCCACGAATTTCTTTTTGAAGAAAATCTTCACTGGCTTGTACTAAATCACAGCTTTTATCTTCGCCTGTAAATTCATCAGTCCAGCGATATAGTATGCTTCCCTGGTCAATGGAACCATTTCCCGCAATAATTCCCATGACAGCTTTTGTAGTTACGGATTTACCAGATCCAGATTCTCCTACAATGGCAATGGTTTCTCCTTTTTTTAAAGTTAAATCCACTCCACGAATAGCTTTTAATTGTCCTGCATCTGTTTTAAAAGAAATATGAAGGTTCTTGATATCTAATATTGTTTCTTTGTTTTGTATCATAGACTACATCTCCTTCATTGTCGGATCCAATGCATCTCTTAATCCATCTCCAAATAAATTAAAACTCAACATCAAAATCGAAAAAATGATAACGGGAATAACCATTTGATATGGATATACTGTAATTTTGTCGAATCCATCATTGATTAAAGTTCCTAAAGAAGCTGCTGGAATTGGTAATCCTAATCCAACAAAAGATAAATAAGCTTCATAGAAAATCGCATTTGGAATGGACATCATAACCATGATAATTAATTGCGAATAAATATTTGGAAGTATTTCTTTGAAAATAATAAAGAAACTACCTGCTCCAAGTGTTCTAGAAGCCAATACAAATTCTTCTTCTTTAATTTTTAGAACTTGTGCACGTGTAATACGACTCATCCCAATCCATTCCGTAAATGATAAAGCAACAATAATAGTAAATAAACTCGATTTCATAACCATTAATAGAAGTGTTAAAACAACTAGTGTTGGAATAGAATTGATGATTTCCTGTATTCTTTGCATAATGGAATCAACTTTTCCGCCAAAATAACCTGAAATCAATCCATAAATCATTCCGATTACTACATCAATAATAATAGCTACAACGGCAATAAATAATGAAATACGTGTTCCCTTCCATGTACGAACAAACAAATCTCTTCCATAGGTATCTGTTCCAAAGACGTGTTGAGCACATGGTTTCATATTCGCAATGGCAGTATTAATGTCATCAAATTTCCATGAAGAAAGCATTGGCGCAAATATCGCAAACAATGTAATGACAAAAATACAAATAAAACCAATCACAGCTCCTTTGTTTTTACAGAAACGACTTAATGCATCTTTCCAAGCCGGTTTAGAAGGCGTTACTTGATCGATTTCAATATTTTGTTTGTCACCAACAAATTCAAAATCATCGGCTTTGAATTCAATATTCATATCTATCATATTATTCATCCTTTCCTAATCGAATACGTGGATCAATAATTCCATAAGACACATCAATAATCAACATCATTAAAATATACATGGCAGCATATAAGAAGCTGCAAGCCAAAATAATATTGATGTCTTTGGTTGTAATGGAATTCACCAGTAATTTTCCAAGACCTGGAACTGAACATATTTTTTCTACAACCATCGTTCCTGTCATTAAATTAACTAAAATTGGCCCTAAAATCGTAATTACAGGAATTAAAGAATTTCTTAAAGCGTGTTTTAAAATCAATGTTTTTCGATCCAATCCTTTTGCCTTGGCCAATGTCATATATTCTGAATTCAATACCGAAACCATTTCTGTTCTTGTAAATCGAGCTACATTGGCTATTACACCAACTGATAAAGCGGCAATTGGCATAATAGAAGAAATAACGGCGTTTCTTGAGCTATAACCTGTTGGCAGTATTTTTAATTTAGATGCGAAAACAATTAAAATCAGCATCGCAAAAACAAAAGATGGAATGGATACACCTAATACCGAAATAGATGTAGCCAATGTATCCCAGATTGTATTTTTATGAAGAGCTGCAAATACACCTAGAATCATTCCAATAATGGTTCCAATCAAAACGGCCATTAAACCATAAATGAAAGAAATTTTTGCGGCTTTTCCTACCAGAGAAGCGACTTTCATGTCTTTATACATGTTGTAAGACACTCCAAAGTCTCCTGTTAACATAGATTTCACATAAATTATAAATTGTGTAGGAATGGGTTTGTCCAATCCGTATTTAGCTTCAATCGCGGCTCTGGCTCCAGCCGATAGTTTTTCATTATTGATAGGAGAACCTGGCAAAAATTTAACCATAAGAAATAGAACAATCAAAATAATGAATAAAGTTACTAATGAAATAGCGAGTCGTTTTCCAATATATTTTAATGTGGATTTGTTCATATATACTCCTTTCAGTACGCAAATAGGCACAATTCAATTGTGCCTATTTCATACGATTTACTTAAATTCAACGAATTGGAATGTATAAGGAACACCAACTGGACGAACAATTAATCCAGTTACTTCTGTATTTTGAAGAGTGGCTGTACCTTTTTCAAATACAGGAATATAACCATAATCATTTAATAAAATTTCTTCAGCTTGTACCATATAATCCCAACGAGTTTGTGCATCCGTTTCAACCGCAACTTTATCCATAAGAGCATCGTAATCAGCATTTGAATAATGTCCATAGTTGTTGCTGTTTCCAGTGATAGCTAATGTTAAATAAGTAGTAGGATCGGCATAGTCTGGTCCCCAACGAGTACAACAAATATCGTAGTCACCATTCTTTTGTTTGTTATAGATACGATCTTGTTTTGTTGTTGCAACCATTTCAATATTCAATCCATCTAATTTAGAGAATGCATTTTGTAAATATGTTGCGAAAATATCCATTGGTGATTCATCTGTTCCATATAACAAACGAAGCGTAATTTCAGATTTACCTAATTCTTTTAAACCAGCATCCAGTGCTGCTTGCGCTGCATCTAAATCATAAGAAGTAAATTCTTTTGCATCATCGCGGAAATCTGTTCCACTTGGACTAATTGATAAACCAGTTGGAACAAATCCTCTAGCTGTTGTAGAACCATCTTTTAATACATTTTCACACAAGTCATCACGATTGATTGCCAAGGATAAAGCTTTACGAACATTTGCATTAGCTAAGTCTTCATTTTCAAAATTAATTGATAAATAGAATAAATAACCATCATTGATAATTGCATAATAATCTTCAGAACTATATTTATCTACTAAGTCTGAGTTAATTGCTGCAAAATCTGTTTCACCATTTTCAAATGAAGCCGCTGCAGTTGCAGGATCTTGTACTAACTTCATTACAACGTTGTCAATTTTTACTGTATCTGCTGCATAATAAGTTTCACTCTTTTCAAATTCAGCAACACTTCCTGGTTCCCAGTTTGTCATCACAAAGGCACCATTTCCTAAAATTGAATCCGCTGATTTACCATATTGATCACCTTGTTCTTCACAGAATGCTTCGTTGATTGGATAGAAACAAGGGAATGTCATTAATTCATCAAAGAATTGAACAGGAACTGTTGTTTTGACTTCCAATGTTTTATCATCAACGGCTTTAACTGCCATTTTATCAAAATCTTCGTCTGTTAATTCTTCTCCATTGTCTAATTTGTCACACATTTCAGTGGCACCTTCAATTGAAGCAATACCATTACCAAACATGTAATAATAATTACCTACATTCTTAAAAATTCGTTTCCAGGCATACACAAAATCATTGGCTGTAACATCATCTCCATTAGCCCATTTCGCATCTTCACGAATCTTATATGTATGTGTTAAACCATCTTCACTTACACTTGAATCTTCGGCAACACCATATACAACATTACCATCTGCATCCAGTGTCATTAATCCATCAATTACAGCGTGCATGGCTGTAAAAGAACATCCGTCATCAGCATCAGATGAATCCAGGTTCTTGATGTCTAATTCACTTGAATAAACATATGTGTTTTCTGAGCTACTTCCACATGCCACTAAAGATAGAGACATAAGGGTTGCTACAATCATAGAAATCCATTTTTTCATATTTTTTCCTCTCTATTTGTTT
>NZ_JBJEEY010000009.1:0-4055 GCF_051873555.1 Floccifex sp.
TGGGTTCCTTGTCTTTTCCGAATATATATCGGAAATTTATATCTTTTTTAATATCAATCATAATTGTTCCTCCTGTTATATATATTCGAAAAAAGATTGAATTTGTAAAAAAAATGCGAACTAATTCGCATTTTAATATTAGAAATCAACATCTAAATCATAGTAAACAGCTTTTAATAATTTAACCATTTCTTCTTGATTTGGTTGACGAGGATTCGATCCAGTACAAGCATCTAAGATGGCATTTGCTGCAATGGAATCCAATCTTTCTAAGAATACTTCTTCTGAAACAAATCCAACTTCAGCTGGAAGTCCATTAGCTCCGTAATGATTAATAGACTGAGGAATATTCAAGTCATCGTTCATCTTACGTAAGTAAGCCACTAAATTCTTTACTTTTTCATCATCGTTTTCTCCACCTAAGTGCATATAATCTGCGATGACTCCATAACGTTTTTTAGCTTCTTCATTTTTCGCATTGTATTGAATGACTTTTGGTAAATACATTGCATTGGCAGCTCCGTGAATAATATGAGCTCCCTGATCCGCAAATACAGCTCCTGTTTTATGAGCCATAGAGTGAACAATACCTAATAAAGCATTTGAGAAAGCTTGTCCAGCTAAACATTGTGCATTATGCATTGTAGCACGAGCATCCATATCACCGTTATAAGACTTAACTAAGTTAGCCTGAATCAATTCTATAGCATGGATTGCTAATGGATCTGTATAATCACAGTTACATGTGGATACATAAGCTTCAACGGCATGTGTCATAGCATCCATTCCTGTATGAGCCACTAATTTAGGTGGCATTGTTTCAGCTAAACTAGGATCAACAATGGCAATGTCTGGTGTAATATTAAAGTCAGCTAATGGATATTTAATTCCTTTTTCGTAGTCTGTAATAACTGAAAATGCTGTTACTTCAGTAGCTGTTCCAGATGTAGATGGAATCGCAACAAATTTTGCTTTTTGACGTAATTCAGGAATTCCAAATGGAACAATCATTTGTTCAAAAGTAATTTCTGGATATTCATATTTGATCCACATTGCTTTAGCTGCATCAATTGGAGACCCACCACCAATGGCAACAATCCAGTCTGGCTGGAATTCTTCCATGACTTGAGCCCCTTTCATAACAGTTGTTACAGATGGATCGGGTTCAATTCCTTCAAATAATTTTACTTCCATTCCAGCTTCTTCTAAGTAGGCTTGTACTTTTTGAAGGAAGCCACCGCGTTTCATAGATCCTCCACCAACGCATACAATAGCTCGATTTCCTTTTAATGTTTTTAAAGCTTCCAATGCACCTGGTCCATGATACAAATCACGTGGTAATGTAAATCTTTGCATGATAAATTTTCCTCCTCGTTTTGTTAACGCTTTAACTATGTAAAGTATACCACATTTAAGCAGTAAGACATAACGATACTACTTCTTAATTTTAACGGCTGTTCCATAGGCAATGATTTCAGCAGCCCCTGACATTACAGAAGACGAACCAAATCGAATATTGATAATCGCATCGGCTCCTAAACTTTCTGCTTCATCGACCATTCTTTTTGTCGCAATTTGTCGTGCTTCCTTTAACATATCGGTATAACTAGCTAATTCTCCACCAACAATGGTTTTAAAACCAGCTCCAATGTCTTTCCCAATGTTTTTGGATTGAACTGTTTGTCCTTTTACAATTCCAAGTGCCTCTACAATTTCATATCCAGGCAAATAATCAATATTTACTAGCTTCATCGATTTCTCCTTTCTTGATTTCTTGAATTCGATTTATCAGTATTTTTGGTACAATTAAAATAGGAATCACAAAGAAAGATTCCAATACAATAAATAATGGCCATGGCATAGGATCAATTGACTGGGCAAAGAGTAAAAGAGCTACAAAAATTCCCATAAAGATACAAAATCCAATTCCAGAATATATGGCTCCATTAATTTTTTTCTTATGTTCTTCTTCTATTTTTCTCATTGTAAATCCTTCTTTATTTAATACATTCATAGATTGAAAGTATTGATCGATTTGAATGGTTTCAATAGAATCATTGGATTCTAATATTTTTTGACAAAGAAGAGTCACTCTTTCATAATTCCTTCTTTCCTGAGCAATTTTCATCAAACGAGATTCCACACATTCTCTTAAACTCAGTTCTTTTTTTATCACTTTTTTTAATTCTTGAATGGGAACCCCTAATTCTCTTAAAAATTTAATAATTTTTAATTGTCGAATATCAAATTCATTATAAAATCGATATCCATTATTGGAATTTCTTTCTGGATTGATTAATCCCATTTCTTCATAATATCGAATGCTTTTCTTTGACAAACCTACAATACTTTCAACGTCATTAATTAACATAGTGCCTCCTTTGTCTTTTTTATAAACCATTCCCCAAGGGAATAGTCAATATTTCTTCAAAAAAAAGAAACTATTTTTCAAGTTTCTTTTCCAATACATGAACCAATTCTTCAATACATTCTTTATCTTTTCCAAATCGATCAAAAGAAGTACTATCTAAATCCAATACGCCATATAATTGATTATGAACAAAAATGGGAACTACAATTTCTGAATTTGATGCACAATCACATGCAATGTGTCCTTCAAATTCATGAACATTGGCTACTACTTGTGTTTCTAAAGTTTCAGCTGCTTTTCCACATACGCCTTTTCCGATTGGAATCAATGTACAAGCAATTTTTCCTTGAAAAGGTCCTAAAATCAATTGATTGTCTTTGAATAAATAGAAACCAGCCCAGGATATGTCTTCTAAATAAGAATAAATAAAACTAGACATATTGGATAGTGTTGTGATTTCATATTGATCATCTTCAATAAGTCCTTGTAGTTGTTGACTCAATAAATTCATGTTTCCTCCTTATAGTGGTCTAAGAAATGAATTTTCTGACCCTCTTTTTTATACGCAATAACTGTATCTAAATTTACATTTTCAACGGATTTAAAGATATTGGCTTCCACATATGGATTGATTTTATGTAAATTTGAAATTAATTGTTTGACTTCTTTTCTTTTTGATAATCCTTCAATTTCTTCACTCATTTCTGTTAATTTACAAGCACAGCGAAGAAATTGTAAATGATGATAATCCATCCAGTGAATGATAGATTCTTCTCGTACTAAATACAAAGGACGAATCAATTCCATGCCTTCAAAATTAGTGCTATGTAGTTTTGGCATCATGGTTTGAATTTGTGCCCCATATAACATACCCATTAAAATCGTTTCAATGACATCATCATAATGATGACCTAAAGCAATCTTGTTGCATCCTAATTCCTTTGCTGCATTATATAAATGGCCTCGTCTCATTCTTGCACACAAGTAACAAGGCGATCCAGATTGAGTGGATACATATTCAAATATATCGGTAGAAAAAATATGAATGGGAATATTCAGTCTTTTCGCATTTTCTTCAATCATATTCACATTGACTAAGTTATACCCAGGATTCATCACAATAAATTCCAAATCAAAATCAATCATGCCATGTTTTTTAATTTCCTGAAAACACTTTGCCAATAAAAAAGAATCTTTTCCTCCAGATATACAAACCGCTATTTTATCTCCATTTGAAATTAAATCATATTCAGTCACAGCTTTTGTGAATTTACGCCAAATATCTTTTCGAAACTTCTTAATTAAGCTTCTTTCTATATTCATAGAAGGATCGATATAATCTATATACCCATAATATCCTCCATCAATAAAGTCTATATCATAACCCAATGATTGATATTTCATACAAATCAATTCACTTTGAAATCCAGTATAATTATAGATAATGATTTTCTGATTTTTAGGTAAAGACAATAAATCAAATTCACTTAAATGAATCGCCCCTTCTATATGATCTCGATCATAAAAAGAAACATCTCTTAAATCCACAAGAATCTTAGATTCTAAATTCAAAACATCTTCTATTTTCATACACAAAGTGTACCAAAAAAAAAGAAGAAAATAAATTTCTTCTTTCAGACTGTTGACAAAGTAATAGTCGACAGTCTTTTTTTTATTTGATAGA
>NZ_JBJEEY010000010.1:0-4051 GCF_051873555.1 Floccifex sp.
TCTTTAGATTGCTTTCTTGATTTTTCTAATCGTTCAAGAAATTCTTTTTCTGATAGTTGTTTAAGCCTATTTGGTTTCATATATATCATCCTTATCTAAAAATACAAAAGGCGAGTATCTTACCCGCCAATGTGTGGACCCGGGTCTTTCGACCAGCCCAAATTACTAAATAAAGTGTATCAAAAGTCAAATAAATCATCAACCGTTAATAAAGTTGCTTGATCTTTCTTTGCCTGTTCGATTACAGATTTTGTATAACCAGATTTACTGATGAACCATAATTGTTTTTCTTCTATATTTGGAAAAGCTTTTGTAGCTGTCATTAAATCTTCATATTCATCATAAGGCATTGGTTGAGAAGTGAATTTGCATTCTATAAAGATGGCTTTTGTGCCTGTACGATCAATAGCTAGTAAATCAACATCATCCTGTGCCTTAATTGCAGGATTTGCACCCCACCATTTTCCTAAATGATAGGGAATAAATGGAAGTTTTCTTTGTTTAGCTAGTCGAATGATGTATTCTTTACAAATATCTTCAAAAGCATCACCCATCAGATTACTGATATCTTTCATAATTTCTTTGGAAGCATCTTTAGCTCCAAGCATTGCATAATAGGAATTATTTGTGAATTCATATCTAAACCAGAATTTAAAGAAATTGTCTTTAATAACATATATTGTTTTTTTACTTGTTTCAGGTTCTCCACACGGAATTCTTTTTTCAATCAATCGAAGTGTTTGTAAAGTAATCAGATACTTAGCAACTTTTGTACGATCTTCATGAATGAAGTTGGCAATATCAATGATTTTATTTCTGCCATTGGCAATAGCTGACAAAATACTGCTATAAACATTTGTTTCTCTTAATTCTGCCTTTAAAAGATTATCTGGTTCTTCATGTAGATACGCACCATTACGAATGATTTTCTCAGCAATATTTCTTTCTATGGAAAGTTTGGAATCAAATGCTTCCAAATATCTTGGAATCCCACCAAGAATACCATAAGCCAATAATTTATCTTCATTGCTGTAATTTGGAAAAAATGCACTACTCTCTAAATAATCAAAAGGCTTAATTTCTAAAGAAGAAGTTTGCCTGTCGTGCAATGGGCTTTTTCTGCCCATAACATCACTTTCCATAATACTTACAGAAGATCCACAAAGAATTAGGAAAATATTTTTATTTTTCCAATTATGATCAATTGTATGTTGCAAAATTGATTTTATAGAAGGATTTTCTTCAATGATATATGGAAATTCATCAATAATAACGGCAGTTCTTTGTTCAACTTTTGCACCAATATAATTCAATGCATCTTCCCAGCTTTGAAAGGAAGCAATAAAATTTTTATCAAAATGATATTGAATCATTTTAGAAAAATCTTCCAAGTTTAGTGCGTCATTTTTCTCACGAGCAGGGAAGAATATAGAATTCGTGTTTTCAGCAAATTCCTGAAGAATGGTCGTTTTGCCAACACGTCTACGACCATACATCACTAAAAATTCAAATCTATTACTATCATACAATTCTTTTAGATGATTCATTTCTTCTTTTCTACCATACATGATTGATTCCCTCCTAACTGGTTATTTGTATACTTATAAGTAGTATACTTTAAAGTATACAAAAATTCAATTATATATGATTCGCCTTATCAATTAATTCATCGTTTACATCTTTGTAAGAAGTTGGATGCTCATCTATACATTGATATTTTGAATTCAGAATAGAAATGATTTTTGCTGTTGCACCAATACCAACTTCATCATTATCTAGATGGAAGATAATTGTTTTGATATTTGGATTTCTTTCTAAATACGCTTTTAGTGCAATAGGAATATCGGCTTCTGATTTAGCAGCTATCTTATCACTGGCTCCGGCAAGAGACAGATAATTAAATTCGGTATAATCTATTTCATTCATTTTTAAAAGTGTCATGTAGGACAATAAATCAATAGCTGCTTCAAACACATGGAGTTCACTACTATTTGCATTTGTGTAATTGAAACTAAATGCCTTATTACTTCCAGCATGATCCAATTTGAAATTTTTAAAGATGCTTCGCTTAAACGCATACGCTGGTTTATCTTTATCATATCCAACAAACACTGTATTCTTGAAGTTAGCAGATTGATAAATCAGTCCTTTGGATATGAAATCTTCTACAATTCCTTTATCAATTTTTCGTACTTCACATAAATAATGAATCACTAAATCATTGTTTTTATCTTTGACAGGTAATTCAAATGGCTTTGTTGGTTTTGGATGATAATAAGTCGTAACTGGTGCACTAACATTCATTAATTCGGATAGATAATTGCAAGCTTCTTTGAATTCGTATCCTTCCACAATAATTAAATAATCTAGTGCAGAAGTTCCGCCTTTACCTTGTGACCACCAATACCATTTTCCATTGGAAAAATGTAAGGAATTATGATCTCGATGATAATAATCAGTTCTTCCATTTTTTACTAACAGGTCTGGAGCATAATTCTTTAAATAATCAAAAGCCGATAGGGTTCTTACTTTTTCTAGAACATCTTTTCGTATAAATCGTTTGTTCATCTTTCCAACTCCTTACTTTTTGGCGCCATCTTTGTGATTCCATTTTCCTTACAAAATTTACGTACGCCATTTGGATTTTCTTTTGCAAATAATTCAAATTCATCCGTATAAATCGTTTCTACTTTATATTTCTGTTCCTGGATATTGTGAATCCATTGATTCATAAATCGATTGAGTTCATTAGCACGAAATGGATCACCATCCACTCGTTCATAAAATTGAAGATTATCCTGCTGATAAGACTGTGGATAGAGCAGTCTGTTTTCTTTATCCACTGTAAATTCAATATCTGGATCAGCCATTAAATCACCATTTAATTCATAGTTATGAGCCATAACCAATCGATCATCTTCAATGATTTCAACATTCAGATCCATAAATCCTGGTGTTGTATATTTGATGTAATAAGCATCTTTGGTCAGTAACGGTTGTGCAATTTGTTCAAATAATTCATAGTTTCTATGTTCAATAGAATTTTCAATAAACCAGGTCTTACTTAAATCAAAATTGGGATTGGTGAATGCTTCAAAACATACTGTCCGAAGGGTTTGATAATAGTCGTGATTGTTTCCAAACAAAAAAGCCTGATCAGAATATGCAGGCTTACTGTTAATCACGTCATAGATTTGTTGATCCACCATTTCATGGATATCCGAAGTGGATACATTTGGATCATCTAGTGCTTCTTTATATTGTTCCATCAAAGAAGAAACCTGAATCACAATATCATGATTCATTTGTTCCATTTCTAATGGTGTTATATATTTGTTTTTGATTTCTATCATATGCAGTTTCTCCTTGAATACAGGTTCTAATTGTTCAATCATTTCATGAGCATTACTTTGAATATTGGTTAAAATAGATTTCAATTCATCAAAATCTTTTTCAGCATAGCTGGCAATATAGCCAAATGAATATTCAGAAGTATCTAATCCAAAATGATCACATAACACAAACGCTAACGATTCGGCTTCAATTTCTCGCTGGCTTTGATTTTTATCTGTTTGTTTATGAAGCAGGCTATGAGCATACTCATGTATTAATGTTTTGGCAATTTGTAAATCTTCTAAATCTTTATTGATTACAATCTTATCTTCTTTTCGTGAATAATATCCTTTAGCTCCAGTCATAAAATTCAAATCTTCAGTTTCTGTTTTAAATTCAATAGGAATTGTACATACAGATTGAATCGTTTGAATCATGGCTTTGATTTCATTACTTGATCCTGTTAAATCATGAATCAGAGAGGGTAGAGGATCTCCAGAAGTTTGCGATATATCAAATACAGTTGTTGTTTTAAATCGTGTCACATTGACTTGTCGTTGTTCTTGAATGGGTGAACCGGATTCATCTAATTCAATGTTTCCATTTTCATCTACTTTATTCATCAATCGATCTTCTTTATGTGTTACAGGAGCAAGGATCATCAATCCTTTTTCACCTTTATCCACATGACGATTAAAGTTTGTTTGCCAAGCACGAT
>NZ_JBJEEY010000011.1:0-20820 GCF_051873555.1 Floccifex sp.
CATTTTTTTGTTACCCCCTAAATGTTGTTATTCTTAACTTAATGACATTGCTAAAGATTGTCCTAACATATGTACCATCCAGTCTGTACTTTTTCCTTTTGAAATTAGAGTATTTAATGCCCAGGTAGCTGTCCACATGATATTGCTGCGTGCTTGATAGTCTTGTGGATTTTCATTGGCAATACGACTCGAATGAATCAAAGATTTCATTAAGCCTTCACTCATATAATCACTGGTATTGTCGTCTTCTCCACTAAAATATTGTTCACAAATATGATTAAAAATATCATAAATACCAGCTACCATCTGATAATGTGGAAGACTCATTGTGTATTGTGGATTTAGAATCGAAAACTTTGGCATTATATTTTCATCTTGAAATACATGACCAATTTTTAATTTTTCTTTGGGATTTGTGATAACCGATCCTGCATTCATTTCGGATCCTGTTCCCACCATTGTGAGTACACAACCAACTGGAACAATGGGACAATCTGGTTCTTCAAAATCAATATAATATTTTTTCCATGGATCTTTTTGACAGTGAATAGAAACCGAAAGCGCTTTACTGTAATCACAAACGGAGCCACCTCCTGCTGCCAAAATAAAGTCAGCTTTGTGCTTTCGAGCAATTTCTATTCCTTCATATAGTTTATCAATCGTTGGATTTGGCATTACTCCAGCAATTTCTGCTACATTTTTTTCTTCTTCTTTTAAAATTTTTATAATTTCTTCATAGATTCCATTTTTCTTAATGGATGATTTTCCATAAACAAAAACAACATTTTTTCCATATTTCTTTAATTCAAATTTTAGATTTGATAAAGAATCTTGTCCAAAATAGAGTTTTGTTGGATTATAATATGTAAAATTTCCTAACATGGTTTTTCCTCCTGTGATATGATATTAATACCTAAAGCTAACTTTAGGTCAAGGAGAATATTATGTACACAATAGGACAAGTATCAAAAATGTTTCATTTATCCATTTCAACGCTTCGTTATTATGACAAAGAAGGTTTATTTCCTGATCTTCAAAGAGAATCTGGTATTCGAAAGTTTTCTGAAAATGAAATAGAAGCACTTCATGTTATTGAGTGTTTGAAAAAAACGGGTATGGAAATTAAAGAAATCAAACAATTTATGGATTGGTGTGCTATGGGGCCTTCTACATATCTAAATCGAATGCAGTTATTTGAAAATCGTAAACAAATTTTAGAAAAACAAATGAAAGAACTTGAAAAAAATATGGCCATGCTTCAATTCAAGTGCTGGTATTATCAACAAGCCATTCAAGATGGAAATGAAAAGCATATAAAACAAATGCTTCCTGACCATCTTCCAGAAAATATTCAAGCGTATTATGATTTAGCGCATTCTTGAAAAAAGGAGCTTTATTCCAATTCAAAAGCTCCTGTATATAATTGATAATAAATTCCTTTTTTCAGAATCAAAGATTCATGATTCCCTCGTTCGATGATATGACCATGATCCAATACCATAATGACATCTGCATTTTTGATTGTTGACAAGCGATGGGCAATCACAAAAACAGTTCTTCCTTTCATAAGTCGATCCATTCCTTCTTGAACTAAGGCTTCTGTTCTTGTATCAATAGAAGAAGTGGCTTCATCTAAAATCATAACTGGCGGATTAGATAAGGCAGCACGTGCTATGGAAAGAAGTTGTCTTTGTCCCTGGGATAAGCCACTTCCATCGCCTTTCAACATAGTTTGATACCCTTGTGGCAGCATTTCGATAAATCCATGTGCATTGGCTAATTTTGCAGCTTCTATGCATTCCTCATCTGTCGCATTTGGATTTCCATAGCGTAAATTTTCCATCACAGTTCCTGTAAATAAATTGACATCTTGTAAAACAATACCTAATGAGCGACGTAAATCCGCTTTCTTGATTTTATTGATATTAATTCCATCATAACGTATTTTCCCATCATCTATGTCATAAAACCGATTCATAAGATTTGTGATTGTCGTTTTTCCAGCTCCAGTAGATCCGACAAAAGCAATTTTTTGTCCGGGTTTGGCATATAATGAAATATCAAACAAAATTTGTTTTTCCGGTACATAACCAAAATCAACATGTTCAAAAACAACGTTTCCTTCTAATTTTGTATATGTCAAACTTCCATCTTGATGTGGATGTTTCCAAGCCCATAAACCTGTTCTCTGTTCCGTTTCAAATAAATTTCCATTGATTTCTTTAACATTGACCAATGTGACATATCCTTGATCAATTTCAGGTTGTAAATCCATAAATTCAAAAATACGGGATGCTCCGGCCAGAGCTGTTACTATTGAATTAAATTGATTGGAAATTTGAGATATTGGATTATTAAAGTTACGTGAAAGTGTTAAAAACGAAGCAATGGATCCTAGTGTTAATGTCCCTATTCCTTGTAATCCTATATTTGTTACACTTTGAATGGCTATATAGCCTCCTAAAATCGCAATAATCACATATTGAATATAGCCCAATGCATTCATCATAGGCATCATCGAGTTGGCAAATCCATTGGCATTGGCTGCGTTTTGTGCCCATGTTTTATTTTTTTCATTTAATTGTGCTTTAACTTTTTGTTCATGATTAAATACTTTAATCACTTTTTGTCCATTTACCATTTCTTCAACAAAGGCATTAACTTGCGCTAATGTTTCTTGTTGCATCATGAAATAATAACCAATTTTTCCTGTTATTTTTTTAACAATTTGTAAAATGAATATCATGGTTATAACAGCTACCAAAGTAAGTCCTATACTTACATAAAGCATACAAACAAAAACTGAGACGATAGTAAAAATTGAAGAAATGAGTTGAGGCATGGATTGTGCAATCATTTGGCGAAGTGTATCTGTGTCATTGGTATAAAGACTCATTATATCTCCATGTGTTCTTGAATCAAAAACACGAATTTCAAGTCGTTGCATTTTTTCAAACATTTCGTCTCGAATTTTCTTAAGTGTTCCTTGTGCAATGGTTACCATAACTCGATTATAAAAAAGAGTTGTGCATACACCTGCTAAATAAATAAAAACCATAATTAATAGAATTTTCATTAAGTCATCAAATACTGGTACTGAACTTATTAATAAAGGAGTAATGTAATTATCAATCAGAATTTGAAGAAACAATGCAGAAATGGCACTGACAATGGCACTTAATAAAATACAGATTGTCACAAAAATAAATTGAATTTTATATTCTTTCATATAAGAAAAGATACGAAGAAGTGTTTTCAAATCTATTTTCTGATTCATTTTTTTCTCCTTTCCTGGGATACATAAATATCTTTATAGATATCACATTTCTTTAATAGTTGTTCATGTGTTCCCATGGCTTCTATTTTTCCATCATCCATCACAATAATTTGATCAGCTTGTTGGATGGAACGAATTCTTTGGGCAATGATAATTTTCGTTGTATCAGGTATATATTCTTTTAATGCTTTTTGAATTTTCGCATCTGTTTTTGTGTCCACTGCAGAAGTTGAATCATCTAAAATCAATACTTTGGGTTTCTTTAATAAAGCACGGGCAATACATAGTCTCTGTTTTTGTCCACCTGATACATTGGTTCCGCCTTGTTCTATATATGTATCATATTGATTTGGTAAATTTTGAATGAATTCATCTGCACAAGCTAAAATACAAGCTTCTTTTATTTCTTCATCACTTGCTCCTTCATTTCCCCATCTTAGATTTTCTTTAATTGTTCCTGAAAAAAGTTCATTTTTTTGTAAAACCATACTCACAGCATCTCGAAGTATTTCCAAATCATACTTTTTAACGTCTATGCCTCCTAACAGCAAATGTCCATTATTTATATCATATAAACGAGGAATCAATTGAACTAAACTGGATTTAGAGGATCCGGTTGGGCCAATAATTCCAATGGTTTGCCCGGATTCAATATTCAAATTGATATCCGTCAATACTTTTTTATCTGCCTTAGATGCATATACAAAATCCACGTGTTCAAAACAAATCGAGCCGTCTTTGACTTCCATAACAGGATTAGCAGGATTTTGAATATCGGTTTTTTCTTCTAATAACTCCGCAATGCGTCGTGCAGAAGCAATGGATATTGTAATCATCGCAAAAACCATAGACAGCATCATTAATGCCATTAATATTTGTGTGGCATATGAAAATAATGCCGTCAAATCACCTGTCGTCATTCCCAAAGAAGCTTGGTTTCCACTTGTCACAATGGCTTTAGCACCAATCCATGAAATAAGAATCATACAGATGTACATAAAAAATTGCATAATGGGTGTGTTATAAGCCAGTAATTTTTCACCTTTGGAAAAGTCTATACAAATTGAATGGGATATTTTTTTAAATTGAGATATTTCATTTTCTTCTCGATTAAAGGATTTAATCACTCGAATTCCTCGTACATTTTCTTGTACGAAATTATTTAATTTATCATAGGTATGAAATACTTTATTAAAAACAGGTCCTACTTTGCATACAATTAGAATTAATAGAAGGGCCATAATTGGAATTACCGCAAGAAATATAAGAGCAATTCTCGTATTGATTGAAAAAGAAACAATCATGGAAAAAATTAACATGACTGGTCCTCGAATTGCCATTCGAATTAACATTTGATATGCATTTTGTATATTGGTGATATCAGTTGTTAATCGTGTCACAATCGAAGCAGTCGAAAACTTGTCAATATTTGAAAATGAAAATGTTTGTACATTATCATAAGCATCTTGCCTGATATTTGCCGAAAAACCCACTGCTGTTTTTGCTGCCATTTGCGCAGATAATACACCCGTTATCAATTGCAGCCCTGCTACAATTAATATGAGGATTCCATATTTCCAAACGTCCTCCATATTTCCAGTATCTATTCCCTGATCAATGAGATATGCCATGCAAAGAGGAATAAGAATTTCAAATGCGGCTTCCAATATGGATAATAAAATTGTAATTATAGAGCCTTTTTTATATTCTCTTAGACTCATCATTAATATTTTTATCATAATTCCCTCCTATATGTAGTGTGCTACATATAAAAGTGAAGTAAAAGCCGATTCAATCGGCTAAATTTTTTAAGACCATTTGTAATAATTCCACAAGTTGTTTTCCTTGTTCTATGGACAAAGATTTTAAAAGCCTTTGTTCATTATCCTGCAGATTTTGTTGCATTTGTTTATCAATAGATAGCGCTTGTGGAGTAAGTATAACTTTTTTATTTCTTTTATCTTCACATTGCCAAGTCTTCACAAATCCATTTTGTTCCATACGAGAAACAATTCCGACAACCGTTGGATGAGAGACGTCTAAAAAAACTTCAATTTGTTTTTGTGTTGCCTGACCTTCATGAGAACTTAAAAACGTAAGAACTCGACATTGTGACATAGTTAAATTAAATTGCTTCAATTCTGCATCTGCTTTAGCTTTCAATTTGTCATTAATACTCTTAATCAAATATCCAACATCGTTTGTAATCACAAAAATGGCCTCCTTTAATATGTAGCACGCTACATTTATAACAAATTCTTCATATGATGTCAATAATTCTATCTTATTTTTAGATAGACTTTATCAAAATTGTCACAATTCCTAAAATCAATATACAATACCTACAATTCGATTTAACTTTTTTATTTCACATTTATTCGCAAATTTTGCAGAAAAAATAGCCCCAATCAAACAAGAAAACATAATTATAGTCATTGGAAATATATATATTTTAGCTCCCATTAAAACATGACTAACAGTCCCTGTCAAAGCAACGATTGACATAATCATAGTGCTGGTACCAACAGCTACTTTCAAGTTATATCCAAGAACCAGCGTAAAAACAGTCAACATCAAAATGCCTCCACCGCTTCCAGTGAATCCACATACCCAGCCAATCAGACTTCCCAAAATCATTGCCAAAATTGTTTTGGATAATCCTCTATTTTCAGTGCTATTTGATGTGTCTTTTCCTCCTGTCACTGGTTTGACTAAAAACTTGATTCCTAAAAAAACAGTTGTAAACATAGATATATAGCCTAGTCCATTGGGTTGAGCCAGATTGAATAAATAGCCACAATAACTTCCAATCACAGTTCCAATGAATGCAGTAAACGTAACAAGAATACCTCTTTTGGCATCAATATTTTTATTTTTATAATACGTATAAGCTGAAAAGAGACTGGCTAATACATCCGAAGCCAAGGCAACAGTTACAGCATCATATCCTGGCCAATTGCATAAACTCACTAAAAAAGGTGTAATAACTACAGCTGCAGAAAGTCCTGCCAAACCTGTTACAATTCCTGCTCCTAAACCAGCAATCACATAAATAAAAAATAACATAAGTATTTCTCTTTTCTTCAGAATAATACAAAAAAACAGGCACATTCTCAATATACAATTCTGCCTGTTTGTTCAAGACTATTCTTTTAATTCATATTCTCTCATACGATATCCAACACCAATTTCTGTTTCTATATATTCTGGTTTTGCTGGATTTTTTTCTATTTTTCGTCGAACAGATGCCATTGTTGATCGTAGAACTTGAGTATCCTGTCCATATCCTTCTCCCCACACTTTTTTTAATATCGTATGATACGTTAAAATCTTTCCGGGATTTTTCATCAATAACAGTAATAATTTATATTCCAATGGTGTTAAATGAATTTGTTGTCCGTCTTTATAAAACATGTGCGCTCCATTATCGAGTTTTAGATTTCCGTTTATATAAATTTCATCTTCTTTTTTCGTTTCAATTGGATTCATTCGATAATAATGGCGCAAGGCAACACGAATTCTTGCCATTAATTCTGTAGCAGAAAAAGGTTTTGTTAAATAGTCATCGGCTCCATCATCTAATGCATTGGCTTTTTCTTTGTCTAAATATCTTGCGGATACAATAATAATAGGAACATCGCTCCATTGACGAATCTTATGAAGAACATCCATTCCATCCATATCTGGAAGCCCCAAATCCAGTAATATCAAATCCACATTTTCTTTAACAACATATGAAATTCCATCTTTTCCATTTGGAACTCCATTTACTTGAAAGCCTGCATTTTCCAATGTATAAATCATAAAATTTTGAATTTGAATATCATCTTCTATAACAAGTATCTTTTCCTTAAACATTTTGTGTTCCTTCTTTCAATGGCAATGTAAATATAAATTCAGCCCCTTTTGTATCTTTTCGATTTCGACCCGTAATCATTCCTCCATGTGCTTTTATTACGGTTTCACAAATTGTAAGTCCCAATCCAATTCCTTTTTTTGAATCTGAATGTTTATTAGATGTATAAAAGATTTTAAAAAGATTTGAAAGATCTTCTTGAGCAATTCCTTCTCCTTCATCTAAAACAGAAATCTCGACTTCTTTTTTCGTATACTTTGTTTGAATCACAATGGCTTGATTTTGTTTTGTATGTTTGATCGCATTGTCTAACAAATTAATAAAAACTTGTTCAATTAATTTGGCATCCATAGGAACCAGACAAAAATCATCTGGAATATCTACCTGAATTTCTCTTTCTGGGTGTACTCTTTCAATATGAGATACAGCACTTCCAATAATTTCTTCAATAGCTTCCATTTCTTTATGAATGACAATTTTTCCATCCTGCAATCGCGTTAAATTTAATATATTTTCAACCAGCGATTTTAGCCAATCTGCATCTTGATAAATTCCCTGAAGAAGCTTTTGACACGAATCATCTTTTTCCATCATGTCCATTAACATTTCCGATGTTCCCATAATACCTGATAAAGGTGTACGCAAATCATGAGAAATTGAACGCAATAAATTGGCTCGCTGTCTTTCTCTTTCCATTTTTTCTCTGTCTTTTATTCTTTCAATGGTAATTTCAATTCGATCCATTGCCATTGAAACATTTTCAATAATAGAATGAAGCAATGCTTTCTTTCGCTCAAACCATTCTGCATCCACTTTTTTATCTATTTTTATTATCGCTAGTAAATGATCTTTTCCATTGACTGGGTATCCATAATTTTCTTGTTCATCTATATATTCAGTACTTAAATTTGAATATATTTCCATTAATTCATCTATATTTGGAATATTTCTATGAATTTGTTCTTTTCCTGATTGTTGAATATAAATTGGATTTGTTTGATTTCCCACATAAATACATCCAACATTGATTTGTAGCAATTGGCTAATACTTTCAACTGTAATTTTTAGAACTGTTTCTAAATCTGCTGCATCCGATAATTGGCTGGAAACATTATATAATATTTGTGTTTCTTCTCCTTTTTCATTGGCTTCCTTGGTTAATAACTTTTCTTTTGTTGTCAATGTACTTGTTAAAATAGAAGTTATCAACATTATCGAAAAAGTAATAATATAAGAAGTATCATTGACAAACAATGTATGATATGGAACAGTAAAAAAATAATTGTAGCAAATGATAGACAATATTGCAGATAATATGCCAAATGTATATTCACTTGTAAATCTTGCTACTAAGAAAACAGCAAATATATAAATAACTACTATATTGGTTTCAGGAAATCCTAGTTGATGAAAGAGTTGTCCTAATAAAGTCATCAAAAAAACAGTGCTTAATAGTTTAATTAGATTTAAAATCCATTCTTTCTTTTTGTTCATTGATTTCTCCATTTTTCAATTATAATCTGTTTTATAAAGTATTACAAAATGAATTATCCTTATAAATTGCCTGAATTAAGACAAAGATTTCTAATCTACCTAAAATCATTCCGATAATTTCAATTAAAAGACAAATACAGGAAGTATTGTTATTTGTAATTCCTATAGAAAGTCCAACTGTTCCCAGTGAAGAAGCAAATTCAAAAGATCCTTCCAATAAAGTACTGCCCGAAAAAAATGTAAGAGCAATGCTTCCAATTATAAAAAAAATCAAATATGTTTGTGCATATGTTGATGCTTCTTCTACTTGTTTTTTATCCAGCAATTCTTTTTCTTTTCCTTTGCAATAATACATAAGTGTAACCATTCGATCCGGTATAATTTTCTTTTTGATATTCCATATCAGGTTTTTCATAAGCTTACAGACTCTTCCTAATTTAATCCCACCTGCAGTTGAACCAATACCTCCACCTATAATCATTAGAATGATCATAATTGCCAGTGCTGTTTCAGGCCATTGATCATACATACAAGTGGAGTATCCTGTCGTAGATAAGGCAGAAAATGCATTAAAGAATGCTAATTCACTATTTTGTCCAAATGTGTTTCCATTTTGCATCAAAAACAATGTCATCAAGGGAACAGAAATTAGAATGATTCCAAATAGAAATCGAATTTCACTGGATTTAAAAAAATCTTTAAATCGTTTTCGAAATAAAAGAAGTAATAATGAGAAATTGGTAGTTCCAATCAACATCAAAAAGATGGTAATCCATTCAACAGGAAGAGAATGATAATAGCCAATACTTTCCAATCGATTTGAAAATCCACCAGTAGATAATGCACACATGCTATGAACCAGACTATCAAAAATTGGCATCCCAAATATGCTATACAATAAAGTTCCAACAATCAGAAAAAAGCCATACATCAAGATAATGACTTTTACAGTTTTCCCAATAGTGGGCATCAATTTATCCGAATGTCCTTCTGCTTGATACAAAGTAACTGCATCTTTTTCTTGTATAAAAAGAAGCATCATCATCACAAAACCCAATCCACCAACATATTGAAGAAATCCTCTATAAAACAAATAAATATGAGGAAGTTTTTCTACATTGAGTACAGATAAGCCAGTTGTAGTAAATCCGCTTACTGATTCAAATAATGCTTGTACAGGATTTAAATTTCCAGATAACCAAAAAGGTATGGCAGCTAGAATAAAGCCATAACACCAGGAAAACACAACCAATCGATAGCTGCTTAACTTTTTCTTTTTGTGACAAATCAAAAATCCAAATCCAATCGACAGGATAGCCGGCAATAAAAATTTCCATATTTGATTTACTTCATCCAAAAAAAAAGGAATAACCAATAATGGAACGAACAAGATACAGCTTTCTAAGATTATCATTTTTCCTATATTGGACATTTCATTCTTATGAAGCATATGTTGTCATCTCCTTAATCTGATTTATTTTTGACATGTCTGAGGTAATCACCAAAAGTACATCGCCTTCTAAAATACGAGTATCTCCTCTTGGAATCAGGCTTTGATCTGATCTGAGAATGCATCCAATAATGATTTCTTTTGGTATATTCAATTCCCATAATTTTTTCCCGGCTGCAAATGATTTTTTCGAAATAGGAAGTTCTAAAATTTGGATTTTGCCATGATCAAAAGGAATCATTTGTGTCATTTCATCCATTAATGCTTGTTCTTCCATAATAGTAGTAATCATATTCAATGCACAAACTACACGATCAATTCCCATTTGATAAAAGAAATCTGTTTTTGAAGGATCTTTTAAAAGAGATACTGTTTTTTTTACATGAAAAAACTTTTTACACATTTCACAAATGATTAGATTTTCTTCATCACTATCCGTTAGCGCAATAACCACTTGACAACTTGAAGCTGAAGCATCTTCTAAAATATATTTTTTACTTCCATCTCCATAAATAACTTTCAACTGATTTAGTTCTGCTAATTTTTCACAAGCTTGGTAGTCTTTATTAATTGCAGTCACACAATATCTTTTATTCAATAAAGAAGTTGCTAAAGATTTTGCTTTATAAAATCCACCAACAATCAAAATATTTTTCTGGTCTTTCTTTTTATTCCACATGTGTTTCACTTCCAATTTCAATATAATTTCGAATTTCTTTTTCAGATAATTTGCCTGGACAAATCACATCAATTCCCATATCATTAACTAATGCGATTTTTTCTTCATCATATATTCTTGCAACTACTTTAGGAATATGAAATACATTTTTAGCAATCTGCGCACAACATATATTTACGCAATCATGATTTGTAAGAGCAATAAATACAGAAGCACTACAAAGATCTGTTGTTTTTAATTTTTCAATATCTGTTGCATCAACTGTTAATGTTAGTCCTCCATAATAATAAGGAAGCTTACGAAAAGCTGTTTTATCACAATCCAATATCACTACATCTTTTTTCTTTTCTGATAGTTTTCCTGCAATAGTAGCTCCCAATCGTCCACATCCAGCAATTACTGTGCAACCATTTCCTTTTTCCGTCATATCATTTCTCCTATTTTCTAACAAGATGTCTTACATTTTTTGAATCATAAACAACTTTAAATTGTGAATCATTTTGTATAGGACAATCATTTTCTGAATAAGCACAACTTTTTGATGTTTCCAAAGATCCATATTGTTCCATGTTATAGCGAGCAGGAATATAAGTTGGATCCAATGCATAAGCTGCACGAAAATGCTTCATTGCCAATACATGATTTCTTTCTTTTTCCATCAATATTCCCATCAAATTATGAGGAATAGCAGAATGTGGATTTTGAAACATGGCTTCTTTTAATTTATTTTCACATTCTTTATATTCTTGGCAATAAATGAGTTGTTTACATATATCTTCTAATGTGTCATGCATTTAGAGTTCCTTCTTTCTTTTGTACATGAAGTATATATTTTTTCTTGTGAAATCGGTGTGAAAATATATTTTATCGATATAAAAATTTTGTGAGAATTTAAAATGGATGTTAAAAATGTATAAAAAAATGGATATAAAATTCTATTTAGAATCTATATCCAATATTCTTGTTGATTTCACATTTTCTAAAAATTCCATAGATTTTCAGGTTTATGCTTCTATAAAACAAGAAGTGCAAAACATATTAGCAGAATCATCTATGTTTCCAAACGCAATTTCTAATAATTCTGCAGCCACCTGATAATTATGAATACGCATCAAATTATCCCATACATCTACTTTCCCTAATAAATTCATTCCTCCATGCCAAACCAATTCATCGTCAATTACCGCAAATCTTTCTTCCACTTCTGTTTTTTCTATTACATGAATTCCAATTTGTTTCATTTCTTTGATTAATTCATAATAAATATCAATATTTCCGAATTTTATTTCTTCCGGTATAGTTGTAATAATCGTTATACTTACTCCTTTTTCTTGCCGATTCTTTACCAATGATATAAATCGCTCAATTTTATTTTGACATATATCTGGACTCGAAATCACTATCATTTTTTCGGCTTCAACAATATCTTGTTCAAATTTTTCTATATAGTTTTCAGAATCATAGATTGCGTTTGTTTGTTGTTTAGATTGTTCTTTTTCATTCCAAATTGAAAATCCAATTTTCTTATATGTTCTCAATCTTTTTGCATACATTTTATTAAAAAAACGAATATGAGAATCAATATAATCATAAATAAATACATTTTCTTTACCTTCATAATCTCGATTTAATCTACCCGCATATTGCTCAAGTCGCCCTTCAAAAGATACCGGTGCTGCTAACATTAATACATCGAGTCGTGGTAAATCAAATCCTTCTCCTATTTTTTGTCCAGTAGCAATCAAGATTAGTGTATCTTCTTTTGGTATTTGTTTTAATTTTAACTGTATTTCTAAATTTTGCTTGTCTGTATTATCACCATATAGAAGAAATACATAATCTGCTTGATCTTTTAAAGAGTCATATAGCAATTTCGCATGTTCTTTAAATCTTGTTAGAATAACGGGCGTCTGTTTCTTTGCGATGCAATCAATTACATCATTGATAATCATTTCATTGCGGATTTCACTCATGCTAATTAAGCTATAAGCTTTATTAATGTCATCTTTACTATCACTTGTATCTATAACTCTTGTATATCTAGGAACAAAATAATGTCCAATTCCTTGTTCTTTTGCACGTTCTAAAGCAGTATATCGGTGTCTTACTGGTCCAAACATCATAAATATATTTTTATCCATATTATCCGATCGCTTTATGGTAGCTGAAACTCCATATACATATTTTGCATTTACTTTTTGTAATATTTTCATGGATGTATTGGATGCTGCATGATGACATTCATCCATGATGACCATGCCATAAGAATTTATGAGTTCATTATAGTTTCCTTTATTATACAAAGAACCTACCATCGCAACATCAACAATTCCTGTTAAAGTATTTTTGTTTCCATGTAAAATACCAATTACACTATCTCTTTTTTTCTTTTTCCCTGTTTTTGTTTCATATTCTGGGAGTTCTTCTCTTATTTCTAAAAAATTATTTAATTCTTCAACCCATTGATAAAGAAGATCTTTTTTATGCAACAAAATAAGTGTATTTACTTTTCGTTCTGCAATCAAATAACTGCAAACAACTGTTTTACCAAAAGCGGTCGCTGCATTTAAAATTCCATCCGTATAAGACAACAGTTTTTCAGTAGCTAATTCTTGTTTAACTCGTAAATCCCCTTTAAACGAAACTCGAATTGGATGTCCTTTCTCTCTTTGATCTGAAATATCATAAATAATTCCAGCTTCTTTACACTTTTCTATGATTTGTTCTCTTAATCCTCTTGGAACTTTTATATAACCATCTTCATCTTTTCCCAAATAAATCGTACTAAAATTGTAATAATTAGAATATCCCAGTCTTTTATTTTTATAAAACTCTGGATTATCAAAAGCTGCCATACTTCGAATTTGATTTTGAATTCTTGGCATGAGATTTAATGTATCTATATAAACGCCATCGCTTAATACAATATGAAACTTTCCAATAACATCTTCTTTCACAAATCGAGTATTCTTCTTCCATGGTTTTGGTCTATCATTCAATAATGAATTCGTAAACAATCCTTTTTCCTCTGACAACTCTTCTTTCCACGTTGACATGAATTGCTCAATTTCTTCCAAATCTAATTTCTTTGTCTTATTTAGTAAAACATCCCATTGATTGGGATATGCATTCCAATTTTCGTCCACAAAAGCACTGTTTCCTTTTTTTAGTGCTTGTCCTTGCAAAGGAAGAGCTATCAAATTACCTATACTACTTGCAACATCTTGAGAAGGATACATTCGGTCATAATAATGAAATGATTTTAAATTAACTAAAGTAGATCCTTTATCCAATAATAAAAAACCAAAATTTCTTGCCAATGAAGCAGAAATTGCTTTTTTAAAGAAAATCCAGACATGAGCTCCTTTGCCAGACCTTGATCTTTCAACCAATGGTGTTATACCATTTTTTATACATATTTTTCTTAATGCATCTACTTCTTTGTGCCATTCATTATCTGTATTCGCAAAATCTGTTAACTCCGATCCTTTTTCATGATTATCAAAATCAAATACTATAAATCTACAAGTTCCATTCGCCAGAAGAGGATATACCCCAATCACATCCGATCCATCTTCTTTATATCCTAGTAAATGTGATATTATTTTTTTTGCATCTAATTTTATCCATTCTTTATGATTACATTCATCACAAAAAGCTTTCCCTCTTTGTTTTGGACAAATTTCTTTCCATCGATTTGCACATTGAGGAAAATATCCACCGTTTTTACCTCGCTTTGCATAAACATCTTCTCTAGCCCAAAACATAGAATAAAAACGCTTTGCCATTTCTTCTGTGATATAGTTTGGTTTATTGATTCGTGCTCCCTGATCTGGATCATATTCTTCAACATTTTCCATCATTTCTTCAAATGGATTGACTGTTTCAAAAGGAATATTTTCTTTTTTCAACTTTTCTTTTAAAGATTTATTTTCTTTTTCTAACAATCTGACAATTTTTCTTAGAGAATTCACATCATAGGCTTCTATATTCAAGACAATCACCTTCAAATCTTTTTCATAAGAATTATCTTAAGATTATTTTTACTTTTTCTTTTACATCATCACTAAATTCTTCTAAATCTTCCATGGTAATAACACCATCATCAATCAAATTGACAATGTCAACAATCATATTTGATGGACGTAAAGTCATAAATACACCTGGTTTCTTTTTATCTTTTTGTATTTGTTCTTCGAGAGTCCAGAATTTTTCAGAAGCAGTTTTTTCTTCATTTAATAATTTTATGTATTCTTGAATCAAACGTTCCATATAATTTTCTTGCCAAATTTTAATTTTACTTTTGAAAATTTTCAAATCTTGTTTTGAACATTCCATAATTATTCACTCCTTTTTTGAAATATATTTAAATAATCATTTCATCTTCAATTATTTTTCATCAATGAACTGTATGTTATTTTTATAATATCCTTTATGACTTATATATAAAAAAGCCTATTTCCATTATAATACGAAATAAGCCATATATTTTATAATTCAAAAAAATCCAAGACAGCCTTTGTTGCCACTTCCATGCAAGCTGGATTTTGAAAACGATGATCTGCATTTTCTACTGGAATAAATTCAATGATATTATCATCCGCAAATTGTTTGACCTCATCAAAAGATACTACTTCATCCTTGGTTCCATGTAAAATTATAATATCTTCTGCATACTCAATATATTCAGTTTTTCGAATATCATTTTGTTCTAGTTCCATTAAAAAAGAAGGATTTACTTCAATCTTTCGATCAAAACCAACTTTTACATTTTTCCCTTTGCGTATTTTATCAAGTTCATCATTTTTCATGATTGTTTTAGTTAAGACATCTGCCATATTTATTGCGGGACAACGCAATGCGATTTTCACAAATGGATTTTCATATTTTTTAATGTAAGTCAAAACCAGATAACCTCCAAAACTTGTGGCATATGAATAAATCTGATTTGTATGGAATTCCGTTTTGATATATTCAAGTACAAGATTCATATATGTCATACAATCTTGTAAAACGATTTTCTTTTTTACGTCATTTCCATGACTTGGAAGATCATAAATCATTACCGCAATTCCTTTATATTTTGATAAAATACGATCCGCAAATTTCTGACAGGCACCATTGTCTTTATGTCCAGCAAATCCATGCGAAAATAAAATCACTTTCTTTATTTCTATTCCTTTATTAGAATACAACTTACATCGAATATTATGACCTTCTTCATTAATTTCAAAATATTTTTCCATAAGTAATCATCTCCTATACTCTAGCCTTTATTAAAATATAACAATTTCTATATGGCTCAAACAAATCTTGAAGTTCTTATAAGCTAATCAAGTCTTGTTCTGATTGTATATTGTCTTTAAAAACATATCCAAAAATAGATGCGTATTACATGTCTTTTTACACAGAGTATAACATTTTAACCAAATTTGACAACAAATGCTTTTATTTGAAAACTAGAAATATTAAATTCATCCCATCTTTAAGTAAAACGAGTTATATCGATACTATTGCAGAAGGGTTTTCATATTTATCATCAACACAACAATTTAAAAGTTTTTAATATATACAAAATTCACACAATACTATAATTCATATCAACATACACAAGATATTTTAAAGAACCTTTTTTATGCATAATTAATAATTCCCTAGTCTATATGGCTGAAAGATATAATTAAGCTGAATGCTGTTTAATTTTTTGCCTGTAACCTGTTATGCAGAATGCATTGGGACCACCATGTGTTGTAATAACACCGCCAGTATTTATCCATCTGACTTTTTCAAATCCCAGGGAATATGAATTTCTATTATTTTTTTTTAATTCAACTGAAAATCTTGGATAGCTTACCAGCCAGATTTCCGATTTGTCCAACTTCTGCTCTTCGGTGAAATGTTTTCATCATAATTCTCCATGTCTAAAACGTACTTTAAATTATCATATTATATACCATTTGATTGAACTTCCAAATAGAAAACCTTTGATTCAAAAAGAGGCATAGTTATAAGGAAAAATCTAATTTTTCACCCATAATGATGTCTGAAGAGCCTTAATTTTTCTGATAAAGAAGCAACCACTCAACCAAAACAAAACAGCAATCTCACTATACTTCTAAAATAATTGGAGAACAACAGTACCAGACTATAGGAGAGTGATCACAATTCACACTATACCCTTTGGAAAATCAGTGGATATGTTTCCCAAAAGCGCTCTGAAACCAAAAGAAAAAGGACTATCACCCCTGGTAATGGGGCAAAAAATACTAAAATAACGCCACATTTCGGCTTATTTAGCCTGTTTCTGTGTCTTTTCTTAACATCAATATACGCACATGACGTGCATCGAAACTTTACATTGCATTAACATTCATGGGCAGCTTTGTATTTATATAATCTTTTTCATCCTAAAAAAATATATAATTTTGTTTTGCACCCTTATAGCAATACTGCAGTCTCGTATCACTCCATATATGCAAACAAAACTATATTTCAACTATCACCTTCCACTTACCATTTCGTTTGCCATTTTCACGAATTATTAAACCTTTTTCTTGCATTTCAACGGTTCTCGTTTTAACTGTTCTCTGTGATTTGCCAATAACATTTGCTAATTCTCTTTGAGGAATTGTAGGATTCCTTTTTAACTCTTGAATAATAGCTAATTCCTCCAAAGTGCAAAATTTGCACTTTGACTTGCACTTTGTTTATCAAAATCTACATGCATATATCTATTTTTTAATTCATGCCCAACATTCATCAACAGATTTTCAAAAAACATCTCTAAAAATTTTGTAGTTGCATGGATGCCATTTTGCAAATCATTATAATTAGCTCTTACTAATGCATTTCTAAAATACCATGAGTTTTCTGCAAAGGTCTCATTGCTCACAGTAAACCCAAATGTCTTTAAATATTTAATAATAAATACCGCAGTAGATCCCCTCTCCAAAAGGATGAATCTGCCAGATTCCCGATGTGAATTTTGCAATATGACGCACTGCTTCTTCTATTGATAATCCATTATAAGAGAATTCCTTTTCCTGCGAAAAGTCATAATCTAAAGTGGCACGAATGCTGTCATATGATGCATACACGACCGAGTTACCTTTTAGTACCCATTCTTTTTTTGTAATATTGTAATCACGTATTTTCCCTACATGGCTGAAAACACCCTCAAAAAGTTTACGATGTATATTCTGCCATTCCACAGGCGAAAACTGAAAAGTCTTTTCCCCAAGTAATTTTGCAATTCTTACAGAAACTATATCTGCTTCCATTTCATTTCTGTCTTTTCGTTCTTCATAATAGCTATGAATACGCTTATCTGCTTCCGTTATGCTAATCTTACCTTCAATATGTTCTTTAGCAGTTTCAATAAATACGCAGAGGGCTTAAGTCCATCTACATCTTGAAGACCAATGGCAGTCTTCCATGCATTGCTTTTATCTACTTTTTCCGGTTCGCCTTGGCGAATATATTCATTTAATTCTAATTCCCCGTTGTTTTCTGCCATGTGTATCATCCTCCTTGTCAACTATTTTTCCTTTTCATCATTCATTTTAACAAAGCCGAATTTTTAATACACCGGTTTATCCATTTGAGTTTTTTCACGAGAGTCTGTTAATAATTCTATGTCTTTTATACTTGCTCTTTTATATATTAACTCCATGATAAACAATCTCCTCATCACCATTTTTTAACCCGCAAGTTCTTTACCAAAACTATCATTTCAACGGAAAATATTTTTTTAAATTTACATTCTTGCTTTTTCAATTACTTTTTCTGTTAAAAACAAAGGAACAAATTCTCCAAAAACTCTCTGGCCCGTTTAAAATCAAAGTTTCTTTGTCATCAATACCACACACTCACAATGTGTTGTTCTTGGAAACATGTCCACTAAATCAATTTTATTGGCTACATAGCCCACTTTTCGAAATTGACATAAATCACGCATTAATGTTTTTGGATCACAGGAAATATATAGAATTCTTTTTGGATTTAGAGCACAAGCATTTTCAATAAATGCTTTTGTCGTTCCTTGTCTTGGTGGATCTAAAACAATGGCATCAAAATAAGTATGATGTTTTTTAGCTTCTTTCATAAATTCAGTGGAATCCATTTGAACAAACTGAATATTATTGACTTTATTTTGTCTAGCATTCTTTTTGGCATAGAATACTGCTTCATCATTTCGTTCTACGCCCATGACTTTTTTACAAGAATCTGCCAAAGACAATCCAATGGTTCCTGTTCCACAATATGTATCTAAAACAGTTTCATTTTTTTGTAAATGAAGCTTGCGCTTTGCTAAATCATATAATACTTCACATTGTTCACTATGAATTTGATAAAAACTATCAAATCCAAATGAAATTTTCATACCACATAATTCATCTGTTATATATCCGTGTCCATATAAAACAATAGACTCATCTTGTAAGACAATACTTGTTTTTCTTGGATTGATATTTTGTACAATGGTACGAATTTGTGGAAACTTCTGCCGCAGAGCATTGACCATATTTTTACGTGAAGGAAATATTTTTTGACTTGTGACAAAAACAACCATGATTTCTTCAGTTTTATGCGCATAGCGAATCAATACATGACGAAGCAAGCCAGTTCCTGTTTTTTCGTTATATAATTCAATTTTCATGGACTGCATCATTTTTGTGATTTCCTGAATGATTTCATTCACAATCTTGGGATGCATAAAACAATTTTCACTGTGACATACACGATGTGAATGCGCTGCATATAAACCTGAATAAATAATGCCTTTTTCTTTAGCAAAACCAACAATAACTTTATTTCGATAGGCTATATCTTTTTCAGTCATAAAAATATGATCAATTTTTAGTTTTAAATGATATTGATCGATTAAGTTTTGAACCATTACTTTTTTCTTTTGTTTTTGTTCTTCCATGGATTCATTTAAATACGAACAACCACCACATATTTTTGATACTTTACATTTCATGTAAAAATTCCTCCAATTGTTTTTTCAATGTCAAGGGATGTTTTAAATGGATTCCATAAAATCCCAGTGACTGTGCTGCTTGCACATTTTCGAGTTTATCATCGATAAACACACATTCATGAGCTTTTATTTTATATTTTTCCAACAAGCGTGTAAACATTTTTTTATTGGGTTTTACTATTTTTTCCTGATAGGAAAAAATACCTCCATTGACTTGATTTAAAAAATCATAATTTGTTTTCAAATATAAATAATTGCTTTCTGGTATATCTGAAATAATGAATTGCTGATAATTTGAAAAAAAAGACAGGCATTCTATATTTTCTGGAATTGGTTTTACATATTCAATCCATAAATCCAAAACGATTTCAATTTCTTTTCTCAATTCTGGAAACATTTGAATTCCCATTTCTTTTAAATCTTTTGTAGAATATATACCCTGATCATAAAGAATCCATTTATCGGATTTAAAATAAAAATCATAGATTTTTTGTTCTTTTTCTTTGCTTTGAATGAGTTCATTTAAAAAGGAATGAGGATCAAAAGTAACTAATACATTACCTAAATCATATACAATATTTTTTATCATAACTTGATTATAACATAAAAAAAAGGACTCATAATGAGTCCTCAAAAATCAATTCTTATTTTTTAAATTCTACATCTGCTAAATTATAGAAAGTTTTATCTCCTAAGTATTGAGCGATAGAAGCTTGTCCACGTTCATTTAATTCGTCTTCGATACGGATTAAACGGTTGTATTTAGCGATACGGTCTGTACGTGATAATGAACCTGTTTTGATTTGTCCTGCATTTAATCCAACTGCGATATCAGCGATTGTTGAATCTTCAGTTTCTCCTGAACGGTGAGAAACGATGCAAGTGTATCCGTGTTTTTTAGCCATTTCGATAGCATCGAAAGTTTCAGTTAAAGTACCGATTTGGTTAACTTTAATTAAGATGGCATTAGCGATACCTTTTTCAATTCCTTCATAAAGGATTCCAGGGTTTGTAACAAATAAGTCGTCACCAACTAATTGAACTTTTTTACCTAAACGGTCTGTCATTCTCTTCCATCCGT
>NZ_JBJEEY010000012.1:0-20716 GCF_051873555.1 Floccifex sp.
TTTTAAAGGAATTTCGCCCATTTTATTTTAACTAACTGTCGAAAACAGGATTATATTACTCAACATTTATAAAATAGTCAAGAGAAGAATAAAAAAAAGCTAACTATGTAGCTCATTTCAAGTCTTCTTTTTTGATTTTAAACTGAATCTGTTTTAGACGATGCATACTCACATCCTTTGTCAATAATTCATTCAACAATAACTTTGCTTCTTTTCCCGGAATGCCTTTTAGTTTTTCCATCAACTCTTTTCGAAGCATTAAATACTCATGCTCCTTTTCAATTTCATCCATTAATTTCTTAAGTGTCCAATTTCGATTAGAATCCGTTTCAACTGCCACTTTTTCAATTTTTGCTTCCTTGAGAATTCGAAAAAGACGATCTAAATCATGTTCACTTTCTTTTGTGATATATACAAAATTTTTATGAGAATATAAATTTGTATCATTCGAATCCAAATCTTTCATTTTCACAAATAAAGAATGATCATCTATCCATTGAAAATCCAAATCCAGTAATAAAGTACGGTCCTCTTTTCTAACATATCCAAATAACATATTTTGACACACTCCTAAATTATTTATACAATACCAATGGAGGTACTTATGAAAAAAGTAATAACACAAATCCTATCCATTTGTTTACTCATAAGCTTATGTTCTTGTTCCAAAAAAGTCAACCAGGACGATGTAGTTAAAGTATTTAATGCTTTTGATCAAACACTGGAAGCCGATTCTGGCCATATAACCGGAACCTTTTCGATGAATACCGATGATAAAAGCACAATTGAATTGGATATGCAAATCATTCAGACCGGTAATCTTCAAGTAGCTATCAATATGGATTTAACATCTGGAAATAATACTGTAGAAAACTATTTACAATTTTTTATAAAAGACGGTAAAACATATTTAAAAAATATGGATGTTACTTCACAAAGTGTGGTCGAGAACATTGGTTTATCACCGAATCAAAAAATATCTGTTTATAACATTTTCTTAGATTATACCGACGATGAATTGGTTTCCTTATTTGAATCGACTTCAAGAAAAGGAAATACCATTACTTTGGAACTCAACGAAAAAGAATTAGCGACTTTGTTGGATTCCATGGGAACTTTATCTGTTTCAGAAGGAAAAATCATTGTAGAACTTCAAAATGAATTCATTAAGTCTTTGTCTTTTCAACTCAAAGGTTATTTAGCTTATGACGATCAATCTATGGATGTCAATATAAAACTTGATTGCCAAATTTCAGACATTAATTCACTATCATCTATTTCATTTCCCGATGATTTAGAATCATATTAAGGAGACCAACATGAACAAAATTGATTTACACATGCATTCTATTTACAGCTTAGATGGTGAAAAAAAAGTAAAGGAATTATTAGAGATTGCTTCTAAAAATCATATTTCTACCATTGCAATTGCCGATCACAATAGCACAAAAGCATATGAAGATTTGAAATCTATAGAACACCAGGGAATTGAAGTCATCCCTGCAATAGAAGTGGATTGCACATTCCATGATAAAGACTTTCATATTTTAGGTTACTTCATTGATCCATTTGATTCCATCTGGAAAGAATTAGAAAATAAAGTATCGCAAATGGAAAAAGAATCTGGATTAAAACGATTGGAAATCATTCAAAATCAAATGGGAATTCAAATCGATATGGAAAAGCTTAAGAAACTTCGTCCAAATGGCGTCTATGAAGCCGAATCTGTTTGTGAAGTGGCTTTAGCTATGCCCGAAAATGATGACAATCCATATTTAAGAGAATTTCGTCCAGGTAAAAAACATGGTATTTCACCTTATGTTGATTTTTTCTGGGAATATTGTGCGAAAGGGAAAATGGCTTATTCTCCAATGGAATTTATTTCCATGGAAGATATTATACAAATTTTCAGAAGTCAGAATGCTTTTATTTCATTAGCCCATCCAGGAAATAACGTCAAAGAAGATGAAGCATTGTTAGAAGATATCATTGCTTTGGGTATTGATGGATTAGAAGTTTATAGTTCCTATCATTCAAAAGAACAAATTGAATATTACAAACAAAAAGCATTCCAGCATCATTTAATCATGAGTGCTGGTTCGGATTTCCATGGAAAAACAAAGCCACATATTCATATGGGTGATTGTCAAATGCCTTTAGAAGATGAAACAAAATTAATTCAATTTATAAAGACGCGATAAATTTCGCGTCTTTTTAAAACAAAGTCATTTGATTTTCTTCATCCAATCCTTCTAAAGAACCCATTTGATCTAATTTATCCAATAACGTTTTCGATAACTGTGTTCGCTTTAAAACATCTTCTTTTGACAAGAAAGGACGATCATTACGTGCTTGTACCACAGATTTACCTACGTTATCTCCAAGTCCGTCTAAACTAGTAAACGGTGGAATAATGGCCTTATCATCGCCTGGATCTAAAATAAATTCATTGGCAGCACTTCGATTAATTGATACATTTGAAAAATGATATCCCCTTAAAGTCATTTCCAGTGCCAATTCTAAAACATCATAAATCGCATTTTCTTTATCGGATACATTACGTGTCTTGTCTTCACGAGCTCGTTTAATGTCCGACATTCTTTGTCGAATGGCTTCTTCTCCAGCTATCATAGTTTGAATGTCATAGGCATCGCATCGAATACTAAAATATTGGCAATAATAAACCAATGGCATATGTACTTTAAACCATGCAATACGAACAGCCATCATTACATAAGCAACGGCATGGGCCTTAGGGAACATATATTTGATTTTTAAACAAGAATCAATATACCAATCCGGTACATTGTGTTTCTTCATTTCCTCTATCCACTCAGGCTTTAATCCTTTTCCTTTTCGGACACTTTCCATGATGGTAAAAGACATTTTTGAAGGAAGACCATATCCAATTAAATCCACCATGATGTCATCACGACATCCAATAACTTCATTTAATTTACATGTTCCATTATCAATTAAATCCTTTGCATTTCCAAGCCATACATCCGTTCCATGCGACAAACCAGAAATAGTAACTAATTCAGCAAATGTTGTTGGCTTGGTCATTTCCAGTATTCCTCGAACAAAAGGTGTACCAAACTCAGGAAGACCTGCTGCCCCTGTTACTTGATTATAATGTGTTGTATCAATATTTAAAGCATCCACCGAAGAGAAAATGGACATTGTTGCTTTGTCATTCATCGGAATTGTTTTAACATCAATACCAGAAATTCTTTCCATCATTTTCATAGCCGTTGGATCTACGTGACCCAAAATATCAAATTTTAAAATGTTGTCATGAATTTGATGAAAGTCAAAATGCGTTGTTTTCCATTCTGCATTGGGATTGTTTGCTGGATATTGAACCGGCGTAAAATCATGGACATCCATATCCAAAGGAACCACAACAATACCTCCTGGATGCTGCCCTGTTGTTCGCTTTACACCTTCACAGCACTTAGCCAGATCAATGCGCTTGGCTTCACTATAACCTTCTGTAATTCCCATTTCTTCTTCATAGCCTTTAATATATCCATAAGCCGTTTTTTCCTGAACTGTTCCGACTGTTCCAGCACGAAAAACATGGTCGTCTCCAAATACTTCTTTTGTATAGGCATGGGCTTTGGGTTGATAATCTCCAGAAAAATTCAAATCAATGTCTGGAACTTTATCTCCTTCAAAGCCTAAGAAAGTTTCAAAAGGAATATCTTGTCCATCTCCTCGCATGACAGAACCACATACAGGACAAATTTTATCTGGTAAATCAAATCCAGATTTTCCCACTTCATCTTCAAAAAATTCATAGTGATGACACTTTTTACAGACGTAGTGTGGCTTTAATGGATTGACTTCTGTAATTCCGGACATAGTAGCCACAAAAGAAGAACCCACTGAACCACGAGATCCCACTAAATAGCCATCGTCGTTACTTTTCTTTACAAGTAAATGCGAAATATAATAAACCACATAGTATCCATGTCCTATGATACTATCTAATTCACGTTTTAAACGAGCTTCTACAATTGATGGTAGTTGCTCTCCATATGTTTGATGTGCTGTTTCAAAACAAATGTCTCTTAACTTTTGATCCGATCCTTCAATATCAGGTGGATATAATTTATCTTTAATTGGATAAACAGGTTCCATTTGTTTTTTTAGCCACTGTGTATTTTTGATTACAATTTCATAAGCTAAGTCCGGATCTAACCAATCAAAGGCATCCAGCATTTCATTGGTTGTCAATAGATGCTGATCCGGTGCACTAATGGCCCTTCGCTTAACATCATTATAAATATATAAAGGATGTCTGGAATTTCCAATGGCTTTGGCATTAATATAAATATCGCGTACTCGTTTTTGATGTGGATGAACATAGTGTGCATCGCTAGAAGCAATAACTTTAAGATTTAATTTCTGCGCTGCTTCAATGATAAACAATAAAATTTGTTTTAAATCTTGAATACTGTTAATAGAATTTCGATCCAGCAAATTTTTGTAACAAGTCAATGGCTGTATTTCAATGTAATCATAAAAAACCATTGCCTTTTTTAAATCTTGTTGACTGCGTGTATGTGCTAATTCAAATATTTCTCCATTTTGGCAAGAAGACCCAATCAATAAATTTCCATTTTTTCTTTTTTCTTCAATTTCTTTGCGAAGAATACGAGGCTCTGAACTCGTAGAACTATAAGCTAAATATTTTGTATGAGATAAAGTAATCAACTCAAATAATTCTTTCAGTCCTTCTTTATTTTTCGCATATACAGTCACATGACTCGGACGAACCTTTTTGAAACTATCTTCTTTTTGAAGTTCCATTAAAGAATCCAGACTCGATTCGCTACCTAAGTCATTCATCATATGACACAAAACCTGTGATAATACACGGGCATCATAATCGGCTCGATGGGCGCCTTCTCCATCATAATTCACGCCATAATGACGACATACACTTCCTAAATTATATCGTTTTGTTTCTAAGAGTGCATAAGACAAAGGAAGCGTATCAATAAATGGATTTTTCAATTCTGGATAGCCACATTCTCTACAAGCTGCATTCATAAATCCAACATCAAAAGTCGCATTATGGGCCACTAAAATCGAATCACCAATAAAATCCAGTAATTCCGGCAACACTTGTTTAATGGTCCTAGCATTATTGACATCACTTTGTTTAATATTTGTCAAATTAGAAATATGAGCAGGAATGCTTCTTTCAGGATTGACAAATACTTGCTTGGTCGCAATAACTTCTCGATGCTTCATCTTGACAGCCCCAAATTCAATAATTTTATCCAGTCGCTGTGATAATCCCGTTGTTTCTAAGTCAAAAACCACAAAAGTAGCATCTTCTAGTTTTCTATGATCATTATTGAAAACAATTTTATATTCTGGATCCACCATCAACATTTCACATCCATACAGCATTTGAAAAGAACGATTGGGATTCTTTTTATTTAAAGCAGCTACTTTATGCTGTGCCATAGGAAAGGCCTGTACCACTTGATGATCACAAACTCCAATGGCATCCATTCCCCAATCATATGCTGTTTGAATATATTCTTCAATGGAACAAACCCCATCCATTTCAGAAAACGTTGAATGGACATGCCATTCCACTCGTTTTTCCTGTGCCATGTCCATTCTTTTAAGCTCTTTGATTGGTTCAAGTTTAGTAACCATGACACTGTTACACTTCAAAAACGTATCATAAACGACATCGCCTGTAACACGGACAAACTGTCCTTTTGAAATGCTTTCAATTTCTTCAATAGGACAACGCGCCGATTCAAATCGTTTGGCAATAATCGCATCTTGATAGTCACTGATATACAATTGCTGCAAAGTTTTTTTACTCTTCAAGACTTTATTTTCTATCGAAAAAATATGTCCCTCAAAGACAATATTTTTCATTCCCACTTGAAGTTCACTGATTTTACATTCTGTTTTAGCTTCTCTTATATAGGTTTTCTTTTCTTCTTTTGGTTTAATGGGAACATCTAGAACATTTGTTTCAATTTCTTCATTATCCATAACCAGTTCACATTTCATTTCCATTTCAATACCAAATTGAAGTAATCCTTGTTTTAAATTTGATAATGATTTATTTAAATTCGCATAGCGTTCTTCATTCTTTGTTGAAAAATAAACAAGATCGTTTTCCATATAAGGATGAATAAAACGAAATTCACGAAGTGAATTTTGCGAATCAATCAGCTTTTCTATATATAAATACAATTCATCAACAGAAATTGAAGAATTTATTGTATGTATTATCACGTTTACGTGTACTTGAAAATACATCTTTAATTGATGAACAATTTGTTCATAAACCGCAAAAGGAAAAACCGAATCACACTGTATTTCGAGTTCCAGTAATTTTTTTAATGAATGATATTGTGGTTTCTTCGCAAAAGTTGCTTTTTCAAGATATACTCCCAGGTCTTCACTTAAAATAGAACTCAATACTTTCCAGACATTCATTTTTGATCCTTTCTATTTTGCCATTTTTTCAAACGCATTTTTTGCTGCTTTTTGTTCCGCTTTTTTCTTTGTTGTGCTTGTCCCTTTTCCCAATAAAATATCATCTAAATAAACACCCATTGTAAAAGTTGGTGCATTACTTGGCCCTGTTTCCTCTAATAAACGATATTGAATAGTTTTACGACTATCGGCTTGAATCACTTCCTGAAGATGTGTCTTATAATCCGTTACTTCTTCGTCTTTTACGGTTCCAATGAGTGGCTTCATATATTTTGTCAGTATTTCATTGACTAATTCATAGCCTTGATCAATATAAATAGCTCCAATACAAGCTTCAAATTGATCAGCTAACAAACTCAAACGCATACGACCTCCCGTTTTTTCTTCTCCAATTCCCAGTCGTAAATATTCATACCATCCCAATTGTTTATTGAGCTTAGCTAAAGTAGCTTCACAAACCGTTTGAGCTCTTAAAGTCGTCATCGTGCCTTCTCTTAATTCGGGTTTCATTTGATATAGTTGATAGGCACTCCAAATTTGAAGGACCGCATCACCCATAAATTCCAAGCGTTCATTGTCACTTCCTTCTTTATGGTGTTCATTAGCATAAGAAGAATGCGTACATGCTTCAATATATAGTTTTTCATTTTTATGTGGATAATGATTTAAATCCATCCATTGTGTAAATGACTTCATTTTGTTAACTCCTTTGAAACGCAATCTGGTACCAGTGAAGAAATATCTTGATGATATTTCCATAATTCTTTTACATTTGAACTCGAACAATGTGCATATTCTTCTTTCGTAAATAAACAAATTGTTTCTATCGAAGAATCAAGTAAAGAATTCATCGCTGCTATATTTTTTTCATATTCAAAATCAATAGTATTGCGAATACCTCGTATAAAAACTGTTGCATGAACTCGATGACATGCATCGATGCTCAATCCCTTTTGTTCTTGACAAATCACATTGGATAAATGAGCACAAGACTGACTTAGCCATTTCATTCTTTGTTCAAAAGAAAATGTTTCTTTTTTTTCTGAATTTTTTGAAAGAAAGACATATACCTGATCAAACATTTGACTTGCTCGCTCAATTATATCAATGTGTCCTTTTGTCACAGGATCAAAGCTTCCACAAAAAGCCGCAATCATCATCTTAAGCGCCTCCTTTTTTTAATTCACGCGTTCGAATATCACTAATACATTTTTGTGATATGCCAAACATCATACTAATCGCCCATAGAGCCGAGCCTCCAGAGCTAATAAATAATAAAGGTACACCTGTCATAGGAATCAGACAAGTAACGCCTCCAATATTCAAGAAAAAGTGCATAAATAAATATGTCGCGTTTCCAGCCAATATCACTTTGTATTCCATGGAATTGGTTTTAAAAGCATAATAAAAGAGTCGAATAAATAAAGCTCCGTACAAAAAAAGCAATAAACCCAAACCAATAATTCCAGTTTCTTCAATCAATACTGCAAATATATAGTCATTATCAGCTTGTGTTAAATATCCATATTTTCTCATAGAATTGCCAATTCCTTGTCCAATGATATTCGAATTCGCAATTCCATATAAAGCATTTGCAGGCTGATATCCTTCGTAATATACATCATTATATGGATTTTTCATATTTTCAAATCGCGTGGCAATATGAGATAAAAAAGGAATCCGTGCTATGAAATTGGTTCCTATATCCGTAAAACAAAAGAAAACCAATAAAAAGAGTATGCCTATAAAGAAAAGACGAATTAACATTTTCGTGGTTTTTCGAATGTTTGGAAAATCAATGGAAATAAAACAAACAAAAGATATCATAGTAAATATCAATAGGGTTCCAATATCTTTTTGAGCTAGTATTTCAAAAAAACAAATTACGAAAACAATAATCGGTACACGATAAAGCGTAAAGAATTTATTGATTCGTTTGGGATGATTTTTTATAGAATAAAGTGCATAAGCAATGGTTACTACAATCATTGGTTTGGCAAATTCTGAGGGCTGCAATGATAAAGGCCCTAATCGAATCCAGGATTTTGATCCTCCGCTTTCCGCAAAAAATTGAGGAATAAACAATAGTGCCATCATTGCAATCGTGACAATGGATTGAAAAAAGCGAAAGCGTTCAAATGTAAAGATTCTATTGACCACAATCATTACGACATAAGCACTTGCCACAAAAAACAATTGTTTTCCTAAAGAAGTAAGAACAACCATCGAATTATTTGTTGTTTGTCCAACATTTGTTGAAACAATCATGAATGTTCCATACATCATTAATCCAAAAATTGCCAGATTAATAACAGGGTCACTATTTTTTTCAAGTGTAAAATTGAAATTAATTTTCTTTTTTTTAGCCATGCAATCATTTTATCATATTTGACCACATAAAACGAATGACTTGTAAATTTTCAAAAAAACATATATTATATTCACGAGGGAAAAAGCTATGAAAATTACAAGCAGTAATATAATTTTGGATAGTGATCCCAGAATTCGACAAAAAAGCGAATTGGTTTCATTACCATTAAACGAACAAGACAAAGAACTCCTGTCAAGCATGTTAACATATGTACGAGATTCACAGGACCCGGAAATCGCACAAAGAGATAATTTACAGGCAGCTGTTGGAATTGCCGCTATTCAACTTGGAATTCCTAAACAGCTTATTGCGGTGGTCATTCCTTATGAAGATGGTGTTGATGAAGTAGCTCTCGCAAATCCAAAAATAATATCAGAATCCGCTCAAGTTGGATATTTAGAAAACGGCGAGGGTTGTCTTTCTGTTAAAGATGAACACCCTGGACATGTTTTTCGACATGCACGTATTAAAGTTCGTGGCTATGATTTGATTCAAGATAAAAATGTAGTAATTAGTGCCGAGGGATATTTCGCAATTGCTTTGCAACATGAAATTGATCATTTATCAGGTACTTTATTCTATGATCGAATTGATGAAAATAATCCATGGAAAGAAGACGAAGAGGCAGAAGTTATTTAATTCTGTCTTTTTCATTTTTTAGAAAGAGGTCATTATGCCACAAAAACTATTCGTTCAAACAAAACGTAATATTCCAAATAATATCGTTCAACAAGAAGATACATTAATCTATGCACTTGGTGGATTGGGTGAAGTTGGAAAAAATATGTATTGTTTTGAACATGAAAATGAAATTTGTATCATTGATTGCGGGGTACTCTTTCCTGGCGATGATTTATTAGGCGTGGATTATGTCATTCCTGATTATCATCATTTAATTCGTATGAACAAAAAAAGAAAATTTCTTGTGATTACACATGGTCATGAAGACCATATTGGGGGAATTCCTTTTTTACTTCAGCAAATTAAAGTGGATGCGATTTATGCACCACGCTTCGCAAAAGCATTGATACATAAAAAATTAAGTGAATATAAAGGACTGGAAAACACAAAAATCATTGAAATCAATGAAGATTCCAGCATCAAAACTCGTTATTTTACAATTGGTTTCTTTAATACCATTCATTCGATTCCAGATTCATTGGGAGTATTGGTTACAACACCAAATGGTTCTATCGTTCATACTGGAGACTTTAAATTTGATTTAACGCCTGTGGGAACCAATGCCGATTATCAGAAAATGGCATATATTGGGGCTTTGAATCCAGATTTATTATTATCTGATTCAACAAATTCTGCCATTGAGGATTTTTCTATTTCAGAAACTAAAGTAGCCAACGAAATCAATGACATTTTTAGAAAAACCAAACAAAGATTAATTGTTGCTACTTTTGCCAGCAATGTACATCGTGTCGCACAAATTATTGATGCAGCTATAAAATGTGGTCGAAAAGTTATTGTTTTTGGTCGTAGTATGGAAAATGTTGTGGATATCGGACGTAAAATGGGTACCATCCACATAAGAAACAATGACTTGTTATCGGTAGAAGATTTAGCTCATACACCTGATAATAAAATATGTATTCTTTGCACCGGTTCACAAGGAGAACCATTGGCAGCTTTAAGTCGAATTGCCAACGGAACACATCGTTTTATTCATTTAAAACCAGGAGACACCATTATATTTTCAAGTAATCCAATTCCTGGTAATGCATCCAGTGTCAATAAAGTTATTGATAAATTATTCAGATCCGGTGCTACTGTTTTGACAAAATCTGTTTTGAATAATTTGCATACAACAGGACATGCCAGCAAAGAAGAACAAAAATTAATGTTGCATTTAATTCGTCCTCGTTATTTTATGCCAATCCATGGAGAATTTAAGATGTTGATGTTGCATCGTCGTACAGCCATGGAAGTGGGAATTCCAGAAGAAAATATTTTTATCTGTGCAAATGGAGATATTTTAATTCTAAGAAATCATCAGGTAATTCAGAGCAACTGGCGATATCAGGGCGATGATATTTATGTTGACGGAAATGATATTTCTGGTTTATTTACAGCCGTTCTAAAAGATCGTCGTATTTTAGCCGATAATGGTTTGGTAGCGGTTATTATTGCCATTGATTCAAAAATCAATAAAATTTTAATGAAACCTGTTATCGTTTCTCGTGGTTTTGTCTTTATAAAGGATTCACAGGGATTGATTAAAGAAGCAGAAACTATTGTTTATAATTCTTTACAAGAAAAAATGAAAGAAAAAATTACGTTCTCTGAAATCAAAAACTGTGTTCGTTCAACTTTAGAACCTTTCTTATATAAGAAAACGCACCGAAATCCAATTGTTATTCCTGTTATTATTAATTCGAAACAAACAATGGAGGAATTAGCTGCGAATCGTAAAAATTATCGAAAAAAGAAATTCGATGTTCAATAACCTCTTATGGGGTTATTTTTTTTTTGGTTTATGATAAAATGAAAATTACTTATGAATCGATATAGAAAACAACTTATTGTTCTCATCGGCATTTTGATGTGTATTTCCATTAGTTTAAATGTAGCTTTATATCGAGCTTTTAAAGTAAATCCTTTTTCCTTGCAAGTTGATTACATTACTTTAAAAGATTCTAAAATTCCAGCAGATTTAGATGATGTGACTATTGCTTATTTTACAGATTTGCAGTTTGGTGAACTTCAAAATGACGTTGACTACATTTTCACAAAAATAAAAAATCTCCATCCTGATGTACTCATCTTTGGCGGTGACTTAATTGAAACGGGATATGCTATTACAGAAGAAGAAATCAATGAGCTCATTTTAATTTTTGATGCAATCGAAGCACCATTAGGTAAATTTGCGGTTTATGGTGAAAAAGATTTAGAACATTTAGATGTTGTGAATCGTATTTATAATTCCTGTCAAATCGAAGTTTTACAAGATTCATATACAAAAATCAGTAATCATACGAATCAAAGTATTCAATTAATGGGTTTATATGAAAACACTGATTACATTGCCAAAAACGCCAGTTTAGAGAGTTATACATTATTAATTACACATCAACCTGATTATTTAATGGATGATTGTCTTTCTAATGCTTTTATTGACTATGCCATTGCAGGGCATTCCCATGCAACACAAATTACGTTTCCATTTATAGGAGGATATAAAGAAGTAGAAGGTTCTTTAAAATTGAATTCTTCTTTAATGGAAGAACTCTCTTTTTCTTATATTCTTTCAAATGGAGTGGGATGCTCAAATATTAAAGCTCGATTATTATCAAGTCCCCAAATTATTTATATCGTTTTAAAACAAAAGTAGGAGAATCACTTTGGATTCTCCTAAAATTTTTGTTTTAATCGTTGTAAACAAAGAATGCTGTCTTCAAAAGATACTTCCGGTTCTAATGAAATAGTATATGGATAATTCTTTTCTTTTAAATAATCAAATAAAATATCAAAATCAATATCACCTGAATAAATTGGTTTGTGATCGAATGGTTTATCTAAAGATGCATCATAGTGATAATCTTTGATGTGTATGTGGCCAATATATGGATAAATCAATTCTAGTTCTTCTCTAAGTGTTTTATGTAAATATTGGTCTTCTACTTGTTTTTGAATGGCTCGATATGAATTAGCTGGATCCCATAACAACTTTAAATTTGGGTGATTGCACATTTTGAATAATTTTAGAGTCATTTCTCCTTTTGGACAATGAGAATAAGGACAATTTTCAATGACTAATTCACAATCAAATTGTTGTGCAATATCCGCTGCTTGTTTAAAGTATGAGCAAATGGTTTCCATGTCTTTTTGTGTTCCAAATGGAGCCATTCGATTTTCTGGAAAACGGAATGGAAACATTCTTAATTTGTAGCATCCTAATATTTTTGCGACTTGGCATGCGTTTTCAATTTGATTTAAATGGTCTTGAACGTTTCCTTTAATGCAATGAAATGCATCATTGAACAAAGTGACTTCATCGTTTTCATACAATGGACATAAAAAGAAAATGGTTGTTGCTAAGTTAGATACTTTCATTCCATAGGAATCTAAAATTTCTTTAGCTTGAACTGCTTCTTCTTTTGTTAATGTTTCAACAGGTTTATCAAAGACACTATGTAATTCAACAGTATCATATCCTTGTTCTTTGATAATAGATAAAGCTTTACTCAAATCTAAATCAATTTGATCACTAATTATTCCTAAATTCATTTTATCACCTCAATTAAATGTTATATCTTTATAACTTATATGTCAAGCCAATAAAAAACCGCATGAGCGGTTTTTTGAGTTCAAATTCATAAGCCATGTTCTGTTCTGGTTACCCAGTGACAGTCATTTATCTAAGTCTTTCGACCTCCGATCGTCCTTTCATTTCATTTCGATCGATTCCCCTACCAAATTTGGGTTTCTCGCTTGTGGGGTTTACCCGTTCCACCTGATTTGTTTCCAAATCAGCTCGTCTCTGTGGCACTTTTAAAGTCTTCTTTCATAGCTTACACCTTAGATTGAAGAACAGCCGTCAATTTCTTGCCTAGACTTATTGATTCATCTAGCACAAACACTACAATCATCTCAGATTGTGCGAGCATGGACTTTCCTCTAACAAATTGTCAGCGACTGTCGAATTTGATTAATCTTCTTTATTGAAAACAGCTTGTTCCAAACGGGCAATTCGTTTCAAAATATCAACTTGATCGTAATTTCCAGTTTGTTGTGAATCTAATTTTTCATTTAAGCTTTGATTTTCATTTTGTAATGTATAAATTTCTTGTTGAAGTTCTTTAATTTTTTCTTCATAACGCATTACTGCTTGTGATAATTCTTCGATGGATTCATCATAGCTTTGATAATCTTCAATTATTTCATCTAAAAATACATCAACTTCTTCAGATGCATATCCTTTAACATCAATATGAAATTCTTTTTCATAGATTTGTTCTGCGGTTAAATTTAGTTTTTGAGACATTATTCTTTCCCCCAATCGTATTTAATCTATTAATTATTATGCCTTTTCAAATAGAAAAAATCAACCGCAATTTGAATGTTCCTTTCTTTTCATATATAATGTTTTTGATGAGCACAATCAAATATCCAGGGGCTATTGATTATCCAAATTGTACATCAACTGTAAAAGATCATCATTCAAAAAGGGGAATGTTTCTTGAAAACGATGTAAATGAATCCAATGAATTTTACCGTGAATGCAATCGAGCCCTCATTTATAAAAAACCAACTCCTGTTCAAGTCGTTCGAGTTGATTATCCAGCTCGTAATAAAGCGAAAATTGTTGAGGCTTATTATCGAAGTCCTTCTACAACAGATTATAATGGAGTGTATAGGGGAAAATATATTGATTTTGAAGCAAAGGAAACAAAAAATAAAACACAGTTTCCCATCAGTATGATTCATTCTCATCAAATCGAGCACTTAAAAAAAGTAAAATTACATGGAGGAATTGGCTTTTTCTTAGTTCGATTTAATGCCCATGAACAAACCTTTTTAATTGATAGTCAAGAATTAATTCAGGAACTAGAACAAGCTATAAAAAGTTATATCCCTTATACTTGGTTTATTGAACACGGAATTGTGATCAAAGAAGGTCTTTATCCTAGGCTTTCTTATTTAGATGCAGTGGATGCAAAATATTTTAAGGAGGATGTATAATATGGCAAATACAACAAAGGTAAAAAAACGAAGAAAACTTGATATTTGGAATAAACTCGCCATTGTGATTTTGACATGTTTTTTAGTTGGATGTATTTCTGTTTTCTTTATTCTTGTCAATGTCATTAATGATCCAGAAGGAATGCGATTTTCAGAAGATGGATTAACGACTCTATCTAATTCACGTATTTATGATCGTGATGGCAATTTGATGTATGAATTCGGAGATGAAATCCGTGAAGATATTACATATGAACAAATTCCACAAAACGTAATAGATGCTTTTTTATCCATCGAAGATTCTCGTTTTTTCGATCACAATGGATTTGACCTTCCTCGTTTTATTTCTGCAGCTTTAACAAATTTAAGAACAGGTGATTTTTCACAAGGTGGTTCTACTTTAACAATGCAGATGATTGACAATGCTTTTACTAAAAACCAGGAAGAAAAATTAATCACTTCAAAAGGAAGCATTAGTAAATTGGATCAAGTAAAGCTAAAAATTCAGGAAATTTATTTGTCCTTAATTGCAGAACAATCCATTGGAAAAGAAGAAATATTCGAATACTATGTCAATCGAATTTGGTTTGGTTCAGGGAACAATACGCGTGGAATCCAAAAAGCGGCTCAATATTTCTTTGGAAAAGATGTTTCTCAATTGAACTTAAGTGAAGCTGCTTTCTTAGCTGGTTGTATCAATGCTCCCGGAACCTATAATCCATTAGCAAATATGTATGATACAGAAGTGGATCATCTGCAATTGGCTCAAGATCGTCGAAATGTCACTTTACAATTGATGCTGCAACATGGATATATTTCAGAAAGTGAATATAAATTAGCTTCAGCTACGGATTTGTCTTTTGCTTTAAATTATAAAGAATCGACAAGCAGTGATCCAAATGAAGCCTTCATTGATCAGGCAATTAGTGAAACCATCACATTGACAGGACAAGATCCTGGTATCATTCCTATGGATATTTATACAACTTGTAATCAAGCCGTCCAAAAACAAGCCGATGAAATTTGTGCGGGAAATGTGGTAGATTTTTCAAGAGATGAATTTGATATTGGATTTGCAGTTATAGAAAGTCAGACAGGTGAAATTATTGCAGTTGGTCCTGGTCGTCGATATCATACAGATGCTGTAAAAGTCGATAATTCAACCGATCGTAAGCAACCTGGTTCTTCCATGAAACCTTTGTTAGCTTATTCTTCTACATTTGATATTTTGGGCTGGTCAACAGAACATACTGTAAATGACAAAGCTAAGGATTATTTCCATACAGGAAGTAATTTAAATAACTCCGATGGAAAATATGATGGAAAAATGACTTTGAAACGTGCTTTAGGGGTTTCAAAGAACTGTCCAGCAGCTGCTGCTATGATTGATTTAGTCAATGAAAAAGGATATGACTATTGGATTGAGTTCTGTAGAAAACTTGGCTATGATCAAGATGTTTATGAAGAATTTGTTGAGCAATATGCGATTGGTGGAGCCAATATGTATGCTTCTCCAGTTCAACAAGCCAGTGCTTATACAATTTTCTCAAATAAAGGAAATCGTGTAAATGCGCATACAGTTCGAAAAGTCATTCGTCGTTCTGATAGTTTGGAAGTTGAAGGAAATACAGAAGAATATGAATTGATTTCAGAAGAAGCTGCTTTCATGATGTCTTATTTACTGGAAAATGTTGTAACCGGTGGTTATCAAAACTTAAACGAATGGTTAATTTCACCTAATTACACTGCCTATGGTAAATCTGGTACATCTGACTGGGGTACAGATGGTCTTCAATATGGTATTCCTGCTTATACTTATAAAGATGAATGGTCTATTGGATATACAAGTGAAATCACCATTGCAGTTTGGTCTGGATTTACGCAACAATATCAGAAATTGGGATATTATTTCTCTTATGCGGAATTGATGCAGGGAACAGCCTTCCAGATTACACATAATTTACTGGATTTCTGCCAAGATTATTATAATTATCATGATATTGAAGTCCCTGATGGTGTTTCTCCTTATAAAGGTGGATACATAAAAACGGAATTTCTGAGTAAAGGTGATGATACTACCGTCGAAGAGGAAGAATCCGAAGAAGAAAAAGCTTGTAAAGCCGATGGTGGGCAATGGGATGAAGAAAGTGAATCTTGTATCATGGAAGAAGAACCAGATGAGCCGGAAGAACCAGTCGATCCTGTAGAGCCAGACACACCTGTAGAACCAGATACACCAACTGATCCTGTAACACCAGATCCAGGTGGAGAAAGCGGTGGCGATCCTGGTCAAATTGCTTCTGAAAATGCATCTACGGGTATGTTTTTAATGGATCCTAGAAAATTTCTCATGGGTATTCAAAAACTAATAAATATTCTATAAGAAAAGACAAGGTTTTATGCCTTGTCTTTTCTTATACCCATTTTAAAACATCTTCTACTTCTTTTCTTGGATTTCTTTCTGGAATCACTTTTGGTTTTCCAACACTGATAACAGCTGTAATAATTTGTGAAGATGGAATCTGGAGATTTTCACGAATAGTTTGTTCATCGCGAATTCCCATAACCAATGTTCCATATCCCATTTCTGTTGCTTTCAAAAGCAATTGATTGGTCGCAATTCCAGCATCATAATAACCCCATCCTTGTCCCATTTCATTCGTTGGTGTACCATCCTCATTAAATCCACTGATATTTTTTTCAAATGCGATAACAATATAAACAGACACATTCAATGTTCTTTGGGTATTAAAATTTGACAATCCATTGGTTTTCATTTTTTCAAGCATTTCTTGGCTTGTCACTACATAAAATCTTGTGGTTTGACTGTTTTTCCAGCTGGGAGCCAATTGAGCACATTGAATCATTTCTGTAATTTCGTCTTTTGTGATATCACATTTTTCATAACTTCGGATGCTTTTTCTATTTTCTGTAATTTGTTTAAATTCCATATTTGGTTCTCCTTCTTTTTATTATATTATAATAATATTGGAGGTTTTTTCATGTTGGAATTTGATAAAAAATATTTAGAAAAAGTAATATATGAATTATTTGCGATTGATTCTCCTTCTGGTTACACGAAACAAGCTACGTCTTATATCGCAAATGAAATCAAAAAAATGGGGTTTTCTTATTCATATAATGAAAAAGGAAATCTAATTGTTAAAATTAATGGCAAAAATGAAGTTGTATATGGAATCGGTGCACATGTAGATACATTAGGATTAATGGTCCGTTCCATTCAAGAAGACGGAAAATTGAGTTTCGAAAAAATTGGTGGTCCGAATTGTGCAACATTAGACGGAGAATATTGTAAAATTCTTACAAGACAAAATAAAATATATACAGGAACTATTCTATCAAAATCTTGTTCTTCACATGTTTATAATGATGCATTGACTCGTGAAAGAAATGAAGAAAATATGGAAATTCGTATTGATGAAATTACGTATTCAAAAGAGGATACTAAAAAATTAGGTGTTCAAACGGGTGATTATATCTTTATTGATCCTAAAACCATCATTACTGAAAGTGGATTTATAAAAACTAGATTCAATGATGATAAGATTTCTTGTTGCTTGATTTTGTGTTTATTGAAATATATAAGTGATCACAAAATTATTCCTTACCACACACTAAAAATCATATTTTCTACTTATGAAGAAGTTGGACATGGATGTTCTTATATAGATGCAGACATTGTACAGTTTTTAGCGGTGGACATGGGTTGCATAGGATTGGATTTAAATTGTACGGAACAAGATGTTTCAATTTGTGCAAAAGATTCCAGTGGTCCATATGATTATGAAATGGTTTCAAACCTTATTCAACTATCAAAAGACAACAACATTCGATATGTAATCGATATTTTTCCAAAATATAGTTCCGATGCTTCAGCAGCGCAAAGAGGAGGAAACAATGTTCGTACAGCTTTAATTGGACCAGGTGTTCATGCTTCCCACGGTATGGAGCGTTGTCATATGGATGGAATTTTTAACACAATGTATTTATTATATGCTTATATTACACAACAAGGATGATTTTTCATCCTTGTTTTAGTATGTAAGCTATTCCTTCTTCATCATTGGTTTTCGTAACAAATTTAGCTTTTTCTTTTACATAGTCTCGTGCATTTCCCATGGCATATGAATAATCTGCAACTTCAAATAAACTAATGTCATTTTCTCCGTCTCCAAACGCAATAACTTCACGAGAACTAACATGATTGATTTTCATAATTCTTTGAAGTGTTTTCCCTTTACTATATCCAAAAGGAAGAATTTCAATTTGTCGATACGATGTTCGAAAAAATTCATATTGTCCTTTGAATTTTTGATTCAATAATTGATATACTTCTTCAATTTTTTCTTCATAATCCATAATTTGGACTTTTAAACTGATTCCTTTTATTTCATTAACATTTTGAAAATAATGAATTTGTTTATAGGGAATTCGCATATCAAATAATTCTTTCCATGGTCCTGCAGTTAAAGGATGATCTTTGTCTAAATTCCATTCTTTTTTTAATTTTTCTTTGATAGGAATCAAACAAGGTGGAATATAAGCATATAATGCATTTTCCTGACATACTTGTACTTCTACTTCTACTTCTAAAGACATCAAATACGAAACCAATTCTTTAAATTCATGGACTTCCATCGTTTTTAATATATGACGTATATCATTTTTTACATCGTAATAACCAATGCCATCAACTTCAATAAAATAGCCTCCATACGTAAACATATCCAAAGAACGAGCAATATCCAATAATCGATGATAACTTCTTCCACTAGCCAAGATTAACTGTGTGCCTTTTTTTTGATAAGAAAGCAAAATATTTTTTGTGTTTTCACTGATTTCGTTTTTGGAATTTAATAAAGTTCCATCCATATCCATTACAATATATTTAAACATGACTCTATTTTATCATATTTTTTGAAAAAAAGACTTGCATCTTAACAAAGTGCGTGATAATATATATGAGCGTTAAGGAAATGCCTGAATAGCTCAGTCGGTAGAGCATCCGGCTGTTAACCGGCAGGTCACAAGTTCGAGTCTTGTTTCAGGCGCCATTCGCAAATAAACATCTCTGAAAAGAGATGTTTTTTTATTTTTGTAATGACAATGTATTTCTTATTTTATTGCAGACAGCATATTCTTTATTTGTTCCAATTAAATATCTGGCTGCATTTTTAGCATGCGCACATCCATTTTCCATGGCATAAGAATTTTTAAAACGAGATAGCATTTCTATGTCGTTCCCTCCATCTCCAAAAACCATGACTTCATCTTCTTTAATATTTAAAAAATTTGCTAAATAAGCAATAGCTTTTCCTTTATTTGCTTCTATAGAAGTAATTTCAAAGTGTTTTTGTTCGGCAGGTGCATTGATAATTAAGTTTGAATAATTTGATATAAAGTTTTGATATTTTAAAATAAGTTCCTGATTTTGTATACTACAATTTATTTTGTAGATTTTGTGTTGAAGTATTTCTTCTTTAGATTGATTGAATTTATAATCCATAAAAAAGTCTCGAATACGTAAAGGAGAACCTGCTTGATCTTTAAATCCTTCTTGCTTAAATCTTTCTATTTTTTCTTCTCTTGAAATCATAGACAAAGTTTGTTGTTCGGTGGCATAATCAAAATCTAAATCACAGAATTCATCCAGCATTGCTTTTATGAAAAAAGGATTAATTGGTTTTGAATATAAAATTTCTCCTTTTGGATTTCGAATCAACGAACCATTCATACAAATTCGATAAAAAGACTTTAATTGAAGTCGATTAACTTCATGTTCGTGTAATGAACGTCCTGTCGCGCATGAAAATAAATATCCATTCGATTGAATTAATTCTAATGTGTCCAAAATATATGCATCCACTGTATGCAATTCATTTAATAAAGTTCCATCTAAATCTGATACAAATAATTGAATCATAGTTTCCTCTCTTTCTTGTGTAATTTTAACAATGTGTTGTAAGAACCAAATAAGAAATCTGTAAAATGATTATTATATTTTGTCATAGAATTTTCACTTTTTATGCTATATAATGATTTAAGATGTGCCTGTAGCTCAATTGGATAGAGTGTCAGATTCCGATTCTGAAGGTTGCGGGTTCGAGACCTGTCAGGCACGCCATTTATTTTTAGTGTCTCTGTAGCTCA
>NZ_JBJEEY010000013.1:0-20281 GCF_051873555.1 Floccifex sp.
GGGTACATTTTTTTGTTACCCCCTAAATGTTGTTATTCTTAACTTAATGACATTGGTTGTTAAGACTCTCTTTTAATGTTTGTTAACGCCAATAAAATTGATAATTTGCCATATTCAAGAGATAAACCTCCTTGAATATATAAAGTATATGGTTCTACAACCGGTGCATCGGCACTTAATTCAATGGTACTTCCCTGGGTAAAAGATCCACTGGCCATTACTTCATCAAATGGATACCCAGGCATAGGAGCAGGCAATACTTTTACAAAAGAATCAATAGGAGATGCATCTTGAATACCTTGCGTAAATTTTACCAGATTTTCTTTGGTACCTAATTCCAGTGTTTGTATGATATCGGTCCGGAATTCATTGTATCGAGGAGATACATTTTTAAAACCAAGTTTTTCTAACATATAAGAAGAAAAGACAGCTGTTTTTAAGGCACTTCTTACGGCATTAGGAGCCATAAAAATCCCTTTAAAAAAAGAGTTATTCAAATTAAAATTTGCCCCTAAATCTTTTCCGATTCCAGGAGAAGTTAAGCGTTCTGCTACCATATGAATATATTCTTTTTTTCCAGCGATATAGCCACCCGTAGAAGCAATGCCACCTCCTAAATTTTTCATTAAAGAACCGACCACAACATCTGCACCAATGTGACCAGGCTCTCTTTTTTCTACAAGTTCACCATAACAATTATCCACCATAATGATGACATCTTGATTGATTTTACGAATTTTCTGAATGAGATGTTCCATTTTTTCTATTGAAATCGATTGACGAGAAGAATACCCACGAGAACGCTGGATTTCTACTAATTTTACATTGTTTTCTTTTAAACGACGAAGTATTGTTTCTTCATCAAATTCATTATGAATTAATTCAATTTGTTCATAATGAACACCATTGGCTTTTAAAGACTGAGAAGAATTACCTGTAATTCCTATCATTTCTTGTAAAGAATCATAAGGTGCACCTGTCAAAGAAATCATTGTGTCGCCATATTTTAATAAAGCCGATAAAGTTAGATACAATGCATTGGTTCCACTCATAATCTGAGGACGAACCAGACTATCTTGACAACCCAAAACAGTCGCAAATATTTTTTCGAGTTTATCTCTACCTGCATCATAGTTTCCATATCCATTGATGTCACAGAAATCAGAATATGAAACGTTATTTTCAATAAAAGCTGATAGAATTCGATTTGAATTATAGAAACAAATATCATCTATATTTTGATAAATGTCTTTTAAAACAAAATCGGATTCATTGGCCATTTTTAGTAAACTTTTATCTATTTGATCTAAAATCATAAATCCTCCTTACGCACATGAACTATTATACAACAAAATAATATGGTATTCTTATAGAAAGATATTTTGGAGATAATTTATGACTCAATTTTTACCTGTAACAAAACAAGAAATGATAGAAAGAGGATGGAATCAGCCAGATTTTGTATATGTAAGTGGAGATGCTTATGTGGATCATCCCTCTTTTGGAGCTGCTATTATTACTCGAACACTTGAAGCACATGGATATAAAGTATGTATGTTGGCCCAGCCGAATTGGAAAAGTATAGAAGATTTTAAGCGATTCGGAAAACCTCGACTGGCTTTTCTGGTTTCAAGTGGAAATATTGATTCCATGGTGAATCATTATAGTGTTTCTAAAAAAGCACGTAAACAAGATTTGTATTCGAATAATGGAGAAAGTGGTCATAGACCTGATCGTGCTGTGATTGTGTATTGTCAAAAAATTCGAGAAGCGTATAAAGATGTTCCGATTTTAATTGGAGGCATCGAAGCTAGTTTAAGACGATTGGCTCATTATGATTATTGGGACGATAAAGTACGCCAATCGATTTTGGTGGATTCCGGAGCGGATTTATGCATGTTTGGCATGGGCGAAAATAGTATTGTAGAAATTGCCGATGCCCTTGATTCTGGTATTGATGTACAATATTTAACATATTTAGACGGTATTGTATATCGTACAAAGGATTTATCGGTAATTGGAGAAGACTATATTTTACTTCCTTCTTATGAAGAAATAAAAACAAATAAGAATGCCTATGCCCTTTCTTTTCAAAAACAATATTTAAATACCGATCACTTTGCTTCTAAGATACTAGTAGAACCCTATCAGGGATTTTATATAGTGCAAAATCATCCCAATCGGCCTTTAACACAAATGGAATTTGATGATACCTATGCCCTTCCATACACTCGAACGTATCATCCGATGTATGATTACATACCAGCAATTGAAGAAGTTAAGTTTTCTTTGATTAGTAATCGAGGTTGTTTCGGGGCTTGTAACTTTTGTGCTTTAAATTTTCATCAAGGACGAATTATTCAAACAAGAAGTCATGAATCACTTCTAAAAGAAGCAAAAATCTTAATTCAAGATCCCGATTTTAAAGGTTATATTCATGATGTAGGAGGACCAACCGCAAATTTTAGACAACTTGCTTGTTCAAAACAAGAAACACATGGAGCTTGTCCATCAAAACAATGTTTATGGCCAAAGCCTTGTCAGAATTTAAAGATTGATCATAGTGATTATGTAGAGTTATTAAGAAAATTAAGAAATCTGGAAGGTGTAAAGAAAGTATTTGTTCGTTCTGGTATTCGTTATGATTATTTGTATTATGATAAAGACGAAACATTCTTTAAAGAATTGATTCAACATCATATTAGTGGACAATTAAAAGTAGCTCCTGAACATATCAGCAATCGTGTATTAGATAAAATGGGAAAGCCAAGACGACATGTGTATGAAAAATTTGTTGAAAAATACAATCGATTCAATAAAGAACTCCATAAAGATCAGTATTTAGTTCCTTATTTAATGTCGTCTCATCCAGGATCGGATTTAAAAGCAGCTATAGAATTAGCCGAATATCTAAGAGATATTCATCATCAGCCACAACAAGTCCAGGATTTTTATCCGACACCTGGAACATTATCAACAGCAATGTATTATACGGAATTGGATCCCAGAGATATGAAGCCTGTATATGTTGCCAAGTCACCAAAAGAAAAGGCCATGCAAAGAGCTTTGATGCAGTATAAAAATCCGAAAAATTATGATTTAGTATATGAAGCATTAATGAAAGAGAATCGACAAGATTTAATTGGAAATGGGCCAAAGTGCTTAATTCGAAAGAAATATTAGACAAAATAACATGTTTGTCTAAACACTTAAATGTATTTGTTTAAAATTTGGGCACAGAAGAAAATGTGTCCATTTTCATTTTAAATAAAAACAATAGAATAGTCTCTATACAAAGGAGAATTAAAAATGAATGCGACAGATACATTAAAAAAATTTGGATTGGAAAAAGCAATTCAATATATTTATAAAGACCCAGATAAAAATTTAGTTAAACTTATGGACTGGGCAGATACATTTGCTAAAGGTGAATTTGAACCACAAAGAAAGATGATACGCACCGTAATTACCGATCCCAGTCATCCATATTATTCTTTTGTTCGACGAATTATAAGTGATGTCGATCCACATGTGATGAAAACCATCGCATCGAATTTCTTTATTAATGCGGTATTGAAAGGATGGCCGATCCAGGAAAAAGCAAGAAAAGACTATGGATGCAACATTCCATGGACAATTTTATTGGATCCAACAAGTGCTTGTAACTTGCACTGTACAGGATGCTGGGCTGCTGAATATGGAAATCGATTAAATTTATCTTTTGAAGAAATTGATTCTATTATTGAACAAGGAAAACAATTAGGTATTTATTTCTATATTTATACAGGAGGGGAACCTCTTGTACGTAAAAAAGATTTAATTCGCATTTGTGAAAAACACGACGATTGTGTTTTCCTGGCTTTTACGAATGCGACTTTAATTGATGAAGACTTTGCCAATGAAATGCTTCGAGTTGGAAACTTTGTGCCCGCTATTTCTTTAGAAGGATTTCAAGAAGCTACGGATCAAAGACGAGGACAAGGTGTATATGAAAAAGTAATTAAGGCTATTGAATTATTGCGTAAAAAGAAATTAGTATATGGTATTTCTTCTTGTTATACAAGCCAAAACTTTGAATCCATTACTTCGGAAGAATATTTTGATCGATTAATTGATTTAGGATGTTACTTTATCTGGTATTTCCATTATATGCCAGTGGGAAATGATGCATCGATAGAACTTCTTCCAAGTCCTGAACAAAGAACAGAAACCTATAAACGTATTCGTCAATATCGTTCCACAAAGCCATTGTTTGCCATGGATTTTCAAAACGATGCAGAATATGTTGGTGGATGTATTGCTGGGGGTCGTCGTTATTTGCATATTAATGCCAATGGAGACTTAGATCCATGTGTATTTATTCATTATTCAGATTCTAATATTCGCCAAAAAACTTTATTAGAGGCTTTACAATCGCCTATGATGATGGCATATCACGACAATCAGCCTTTTAATGAAAATATGTTACGACCATGTCCTATGTTAGAGAATCCAGAAAAATTACGCGATATGGTTAAACAATCTCAAGCTCATTCAACAGATTTAGAATCACCGGAATCGGTTGAACATCTCTGCGACAAATGCGATAATTATGCACTTCTTTGGAAACCAGTTGCCGATGATTTATGGAATCTGTCGAAGAAAAAAGGAATGCGTTAAGCATTCCTTACTTTGTTTTAGATTTTAAGGGAACTGAAATTTGTGAATTTTCAAATAAGGAAGAAAGACGTCTACAAGAAGAAATCAGATCATAACTTATTTCATGGTCAACCCAGTCAAGTAAGACACCTACTAAGGCAGATTTATAGAAACGAATTAAGATTTCTTTATCTTCCTGATTTAAAGAAGACACAATATTTTTTGCGTATTCATTCACAAAATAAAGGGTTAATTCATCTAAATAATTGATATAGATAGTTCGATCCATAGAATGATAAATATTTAAAATGATTTCTTTACGATTTATTATCAATTGAGAGATGGTTATTAGACAGTCTACTGGATTTTCAAAATTGTTTTGTTGATGAATGATATGATCTAAGTCTTCTTTTAAATATCGATTCAATAAATCTGGAATATCATGAAAATGATAATAGAATGTATTTCGATTCACCTGGCAATCTTCAACAATATCTTTGACTTTAATTTTATTGTATGGTTTTTTCTCAAGAAGAGAAAGAAACGAGTTCATAATGAGTTTTTCTGTTCGATTCATAAGAGTCCTTTTCTATTCTAGAATTTTAACATAAATTGAATAGTAAGAAAAGATGTGAGAATTATTCGAAAAAATTTGAAGAAAATCATTTTATTTATATTTATTGTTTTATTGTTTTATTTTGTTTTTCATGACAATGCAAAAGAAATAAAAGAAATGTTATTTACTATTTCCATTTTTGAAATCATATTTCTTTTGTTTATGAGTATTGTAAATGTATTTTTAGAAGCACTTTCTTATTGGTCTGTTTTATATGAATCCAATTCTTCTATTTCGATTCTTCAAGCAATGAAAATAGCTTTAATCGGAATTTTTGCCAGTACTTCAACTTCTTCTACAGGAACTGTACCTGCTCAAAGTTTTGCGATGTCAAAGATGGGAGTGGAACCGGGATTTTCGGTTGGTTCATTAATTTTTTCGACTGTCTTTTATAAAACAGGAATTTGGATTGTATCCATTGTTTTTTTTGGATTTCAATGGAATTGGTTAAAACAAAATTTAGGAAGTGTTTATTTTTATATTCAAATTGGATTTCTAATTGGTTTTTTATTTATTTTTGGATTGATTTTATTAAGTAGTTCAAAGTGGATACAAAACAAATTGTTATGGATTCTTGATAAATTTCCATCAAAATGGAAAAAACAAAAAGAAAAGGTTTCTTTGTTTATTCATAATTTATATGAATATTCAAAATTTATTTTTAAGAATTATAAAATTGGAATAAGGACAACAATCATTCAAATCATTCGCATTTTGTGGAAAGGAATAATGATTTATATGTGTATGCGTATAGTAAATATTGACTATTCTTTTTCAAAAATTATAATGATTTCATTTTTTCTCTATATGATTTCAGGATTTCTTCCTAAGATTGCTGGACTCGGACCTGTTGAAGTATCTTATTTGATGTTATATACTAGCATAATTAGAATTGTTCCAGTGAAAAGTTCATTATTGTTGTTTCGTATATTTGATTATTTTTTACCATTTTTGTTTAGTTTAATTTTTGTATCTATAGGAGGAAACCATGAAAATTAAAGTAATTACAGATAGCGGAAGTTGTTTAACGCAAAAACAAGCACAAGAAATAGGAATTGAATTCTTGCCTCTTCAAGTTTCTATTGAAGGTCATACATATTTAGATGGAATTGATTTAGATAGTGATTTGCTTTATGATTTTCTAAATCGAGGATATATGCCACAAACAAGTATGCCTCCACTTGGGTTTATTGAAAAAATGTTTGAACAATTTGAAAAAGAAGAAGTTACGGATGTAATCTTAATTACGCTTTCTTCTGGTTTATCCAGTACAAATGCCACTGTACAAGCAAGTGCAAAATGGCATGGAATTCAGGTTCATACTTTGGATATTTATACTACTTTAGCAGTTCAACGCTATTTAGCTATTCGTGCATCTGAATTGGTCAATCAAGGCATTCAAATTGATGAAATTATGAAACGATTAGAGCAAAGTGTGAATGATTCAAAAGGATATTTAATGCCAGAAAATATGGATCATTTAGCTCGTGGTGGGCGTTTATCGCCTACTGTAGCAAAACTAGCGGGTATGTTAAAGATTGTTCCCATCTTAGAAGTTTCTAAAGAAACAGAAGGAAAAGTAGGTGGAAAACCAGAAAAAGTACATACCATGACAAAAGCTATCAAAAAAAGCATAAAAACTGTTTGTGATGTAAAAAATGTAGAAGACTATGAATTTTTTGTGATGGATTCCAATGCCGATGATTATCTGCAAATGGCAATAGAGGCTTTTGAAGAAAAAGGCATTCATCCACAGGTTTCTAAAATAGGAGCTGTCATTGCTTCTCATACAGGAACAGGAGCCATTGGTATTCAAATGATAAAAAGAATAAAATAAGAACATGAAAACAGGAATTATTGATGTGGGTGGGGGAATGCGAGGCATCTATGCTGCCGGTGTTTTTGATGCGTTACTGGATATGCATATTGAAATGGATTGTTGCATAGGTGTATCGGCTGGAAGTGCTAATATTGTATCGTATTTATCCAAACAAAGAAAAAGAAATTATGTATATTATACGGAATATTCCGAGCGTAAAGAATATATGAGTCTGTATAATTTTATTCACAAAAAAGAATACATTGATTTAGAATATGTATATGGTACTTTATCCAATACCAATGGAGAATATCCTGTAGATTATCGAACTTTTTCACAAAATTCTTCTTCTTTTTTTGTAGTGGCAACCAATGCCAATACGGGAAAGCCAATGTATTTTTCTAAAGAAGATGTACATTTAGATGATTTTCGTATTTTAAAAGCTTCTTGTGCCATTCCTTTTGTATGTAAACCACAACAAGTATATGATGAATATTATTTTGATGGGGCTCTTTCGGATTGTGTTCCCATTTCGTTTGCAAAAGAACAAGGTTGTACACATATTATATTAATTTTAACAAAGCCAGTTGAAGTCATTCGCACCTCTAAAAAAGACAAAATAATTGCATCTTTGATTCAAAAGAAATATCCTGAATCTGCCCAGGCTTTGATTCACCGAGCTGATTGTTATAATCAAGCCATTGAAAAAGCAAAAAAAGACGAAAATATATGTATTATAGCTCCTAAGGATACATTTGGTGTAGATACATTGACAAAGGATCAAAAAGCAATGGATTTATTGTATTTACAAGGATATAAAGATGCTCATAAAATTGAATTGTTTCTAAAAAAGAAGAATCTCATTTGATTCTTCTTTTTACGGGTCGAACATATTTAAAAAATCGATTGGGTTCAAAATAGAAATAGAAAACTTTTCCTTGTTCTAAATCTAATTCAAAGTTTGTTTTTGTATAATCAAATTCTTTCATAGCTTTTTCGATTTTTGTTTCTACTTCTTGTGTTTTTTCTATATCAAATGGACCATGTTCAAACACAATGTAATCACTTTGATCGACATCCATCATCATCATTTGATCAGGAATCCATCCATTGTAATCGGTTTTTACTCGAATGCCATAACTTTCAGCTAATGGAATCCCCCAACTGCAGATTCTTCCTTCAGGTTCATTAATATAAGCAATTACTTCATCTAATTTATCGGGTATTTTATGTATAATGGATTGAATTGTATTATAGTCACAATTTGGTATTAAATTTTGTTTTTGCCAGAAATCATAATAACCAATGCTTTGATAGTTTCGAATATGTAAATATTTGTGAGCTGGAACATTCACAAAATATGTTTTTATTTCGTTATTTGTCATACTTCCTCCTTTTTCTAATAAAAAACAATCAAAGGGACGAAGAATGGTATGGAGAACTACAGATTGAGGATGTTTTCTATATTCACTTGGACTGGTTACATATATTTCTTTAAAAGCTCTGGAAAAAGCTTCTTGAGATGAAAATCCATAATCGAGTGCTATTTCTATTAATTTTTTATTGGAATTTTTTAATTCATTTAAAACAAATGCCATTTTACGAAAACGATAAAAATCACGAAAAGACATCCCCGATATTTCTTTGAATTTATGAGAAACATAATAGGAAGAATAACCAAGTTTTTTAGAAATTGTTTCTAATGTCAGGTGTATATCTTCTTTATGTATAATCGATGCATCGATGATTTGAATCATTGTTTGAATATGATTGTTCCATTCCATTTTCTTTTCTCCTTGTATATTTAGTATAAACAAATCAAAATAAAAAAACTTGATTTATTTTGCGTTATGCAATAAACAAGTTTTTTATTTAATTAAAGTCTCAATGAATTCTTCATATGATTTGGTTTTTAATAATTGAATGGTTTTTTCAACCGATGAAAAGGAATCGATAATGATATTAAATAATCCATTGAATTTTGACATATCTTCTAATGCAACGCCAATTAATAACACAAAATTAATTTTCTTTTTGTCCCATTTAATAAAAGAAGAATTATGGAGTACGGCAATAAAGGATTCACTGGCATTGACATTGATAGAATGTGGAATAGCCACTTGATCGGTAAAAGCCGTACTTGAAAAGTTTTCTCTTGCCAGTACATCTAAAATAAAGCTTTCATCAATAATGCTTCGTTCTTTTGGCTTTTGACATAAAAAGCGAATGCATTCTTCTTTATTATTAAAATGAATATCCTGAAAATAAAATTCTTTTTTAAATATTGTTTGCACAAACTCCAGCATTTGTTTGTGTTTCTTTTCTTGTTTGATGACATCAATCTCACTGTGAATAGCCAATATATTTTTATTAGTGATAATAGGATTCACAAAAACAACATGAGGATGATTAAAATCATAGAGCGTTGTTGAAATAATGATATCGGGTTGATATTTTGGGTTGTATTCACTTAAAGGAAGCATCTTCATTACAGTTAATTCTTCACCAAAAGACATATGAAGTTCATGAATTAAGCGACGAGAAGATAAATGGTAGTCTTCGCATATAATTAAACAAGATATTTTTTTGGATTTTGGCTGGTGACTTTCAATGTAGGATCCAATATGAAAGGCAATAAAACCAATTTCATCTTCAGAAATAGTGACATCAAATTGAATGGACATTAAATGTGAATAATACACAGCCATGTCATAAACAGGAGCATATTCTCGTTTAATTTGTGATGCCAATGGGTTTGGATAGCTTACATTGTATTTTGCTCGTTGATATAAGTTATAGGAATGAAGATAAAATTGACAGATGAATTCATTGTCAAAGTCTTCTAAATTGTATCTTTGGGCAATGGTAATGAGTCCATGTACAACAAAAGTAAAAAAGTCTTTATCAAATACAGTTGAAAAATCAGATAACTCAATTTTTGTGACTTGTTCAATACTTAAACTAACTAATAATAGAATTTGATTATAGTCATTTAAAGGCATTTGATTTCCAGTTAATTCAAAACAATAGTTTTTGATTTTATTGGCAAATTCTATGATTTGATCTTTCATTTTATGATCTTGGATTAAATCGTTTTTATAAATGGTAGCATCTTCTGGTAAAGAATTGTCGGAGTTTAGGCGAATGATGATAATGATTAAATGAATTAATAAATTATTTAAGGCATAACTATTTACAGATAAATTAGATTCTTTACAAAATTGTTTTAATTTATTTCCTACTTGGTCTACATCAATAAATGGTGATAATTTCTGTAGTGTTTGTGCACTTGAAAAATATCCATTGGAATTATGAGTAGCGATATATCCAATCAATTTTCTTTTATTGCTTTCTTTTCCTGTCAAAGAAACAATATAGTCATGGTTTTCAATTTCTAAATGAAAAGGAGCTACCATTTCTTTGATTTGTGTTGTGATATCATTCATAATTGTGCTTTCACTGACATAGAATTCATCGGCTAAATCAAATAAAGAAGTTCCATCTTTATTGGCTAGTAAACGATAGAGAATTAATTTACTTCGTTCTGGATAGATTTCAGAATCAATGGTTGATTTCACTAATTTATATCCTTTTGGACTGGATTCAATTTGATATCGATTTCCTTTATTGAGTTCTTGAATATAATTACGAATTGTCTTTTTATCAACATGTATCATTTTTGATAATTCAGTTCCAGAGATCCAATTGGTTTCATTTTTTAAAATTGAAATTAATTTCTTAATGTTATCAGACTTCATATTCTTCCTCATTTTCTTACATATATAACATATTGTAAAATGATTTTTTTTTCAATTCTCTAAATTTCCCTGGGTGGGGAAATTTTTTTGTATGAAGGAAAAATTTAAAATTTGTATATTATAGGTGTCAAAAACATAAGCAAGAAAGGAGAAAACAAAGATGATTCGTATTTTATTAGCTTGCGGTGTAGGAATGTCTTCTGGGTTTATGGCTTCTAGTATGAGAAAGTGTGCCAAGAAGAAAAAAATTGAAGTGAGTGTCAAAGCTGTCAGTAAAGCCGAAGTTATGACACATGAAGGTGAATTTGATGTCTTAATGTTAGGACCTCATTTTGCCAAAGAAGTTCCTGGATTTCAGGCGGCTCTTCCAAATGTTAAAGTCGCAACGATTGATCCAGACAAATACGCAACTTTAGATGGTGAAGGAATCTTAGAAGATGCGTTAGAACTTATTCAAAAGTAACAAAAGAAAAAGGAGAGAAAAATATGATGCAAAAAATGCAAGCCTGGGTTGAGGCACGCCTTGTCCCAGTTGTAAACAAAATTACAAGTTTATATTGGTTTAGTATTATCGCAAATGCCGTATTATTTTTGGTTCCATTCTCAATGGCCAATGCGATCAGTGCTTTATGGGGATTATTAAGAAAATTCATTCCATCTTTAATTGATATTTCCGCTTTGGGAACATATTCATTTGGTTTGAGTGGATTGTTTATGGCATTTACAATTCCACATGATGTCATGGTAAAAGAAAATCGTAGAGATCGTGCATTGATTGCTGGCTTTACTTCTATTGGAACTTACATGTTATGTATGAAAGCTGTCACAGTAGAAGAGGGAACTCTATTCCAGATTCAAAGATTTGGAGCAGCTGGTATGTTTACAGCCATGGCTGTTGGGGTTGTCGTTGGTTTAGTATTCAAAAAATTAGCTCATTTCTCATTCTTTGGGGAAGATTCAGTAATTCCTGATTTTGTTAAGAACTGGTTCGATAATATCTTTGCGATTGTATTCTGTTTATTATTAGGATTCATCTTCTCTTATGGATTGAAACTTGATTTATTTTCTGTAATCACAATTATTATGAGTCCAGTTACTTATTTTGCACAAAGTATTTTCGGTGTTATTTTCTTAAGCTTTGTCATGGATATCTTCTATTTCTTTGGTGTATCTGGATGGGTTTGGACACCAATTACTATGACAATTCAAAAAGCAGCCATTGCTGAAAATGCAGCATTAATGGAAGCTGGAAAAGCGGCAAAAAATATTTATGCATATGGATTCTCTCGTTACCAGCACATTGGTGGAGAAGGAGCAACACTTCCTTTGGCAATCTATATGTTAAGAGCAAAGAGTAAGAAATACAGAATGCTTGGAAAAGCAACTTTGATTCCTTCTATCTTTAATATTAATGAACCATTGGTATATGGAATGGTTGTATGTAATCCATTCTTATTTATTCCATGGGTACTTGTTTCTATCATTCATGCTGCCAATGTTTATATTTGGATGAAACTGGGATGGGCTCAAATTCCTTATGTAAATTTTGATATGAATAACTTACCAAATGTTATTAGTGCTTATGTTCAATCTGGTGGAAACATCGGAAACGTATTATTAGTTATTGTTAACTTTATTATTGCTGCTATTCTTTATTATCCATTCTTTAAAGCTGCTGATAATTATGAATACAAGAAAGAATTGGCACGTGAAGAAGAAAAGAAATTAAAAGAACAAGAAAAATTAGCTGCAGCTTAGAAAGGATTTGTTTATGGATATCAATATGGTGGCCATGCAAGTCATCATGCATGCCTGTGAAGGTAGAGACAAAGTAGATGAAGCGATTGAATTGATGGCAAAAAATGAATTTGATCGAGCAAAAGCGTTATTGAAAGAAGCGGAAGAAGATATTTTAAAAGCTCATGTAGCGCAAACAAAAGTCATTCAAGGACAAGCAGCGGGAGAAGACACTGAATATTCATTGTTATTCATCCACGCACAAGACACAATTATGACTTCAAATTCAGAATTAAGAATTGCTCAACACATTTTACCTGTATTTGAAGCACAATATAATTTGATTCAACAATTAAAGGAGGAAAAATAAGATGAGTCGCGTAACAAACACACCATTTCCAGAAGGGTTTTTATGGGGAGGAGCTACGGCTGCTAACCAGATTGAAGGAGGATGGGATGAAGGAGGAAGAGGACCTGCTGCAGGAGACTTTGCTATTCATTTACCAAAAGAACAACGATCAAAAATCAATGGAGAAATGTATAAAGATGTCAATGTGAAACAAATTGAACGCATTGAAAAAAATCCAGAAAACTATAACTTGGCAAAACGCCGTGGAGTGGATTTCTATCATCGCTATAAAGAAGACATTGCTTTAATGGCAGAAATGGGATTCTCTGTATTCCGTATGTCGATTAGCTGGTCTCGTATTTATCCAAATGGAGATGATGCACAACCAAATGAAGAAGGATTAAAATTCTATGATGATGTATTTGATGAATTACATAAATATGGAATTGAACCATTGGTGACATTGGATCACTTCGATGTTCCATTGAATTTAATTAAAAAATATTCAGGATTTAAATCAAGAGAAACGATTGATTGTTTTGAAAAATATTGCGAAACAGTATTCACTCGTTATAAAGGAAAAGTAAAATATTGGTTAACTTTCAATGAAATTAATTGTGTATTAACGAATCCTTATGCTTGTTCTGGTGTTTTATTAAATGATCAAAGTGAAAGAACTTATGAATTAGTTTATAATGTATCGCATAATCAATTCGTTGCCAGTGCAAAAGCTGTTATTTTGGCCCATAAAATTGATCCAGAAATGAAAGTTGGTTGTATGTTATGTCGTTTGGAAAATTATGCAGCGAGTACAAAACCAGAAGATGTATTACAAACTGTTTTTGAAGATCATTTTAATTTCTTCTATACGGATGTTCAAGCAAAAGGAGAATATCCATATTACATTCATCGTTTCTTTAAAGAACATAACATCAAAATTGATATGAAACCCGAAGATGCTGAAATCTTAAAAGCAGGGAAAGTTGATTTTATTTCAATTAGTTACTATATGTCATATGTAGCTCAATACAAGAATCAGGAAATTATTGAGCCAACTGGATCTTTAGTGGCTGTTATTAAAAATCCTAACTTGGCAATGTCAGAAGCTGGATGGCCAATTGATCCTGTAGGATTTAGAACAGCATTAAATCGTATCTATGATCGTTATGGTTTGCCAATCTTCATTGCTGAAAATGGATTAGGAAGTACAGACCATCCTGGAGAAAACGGATATGTATGCGATGATGATCGTATTGAATACATGAAAGGACATGTTAGAGAAATGCGTGAAGCCATTGAAGATGGTGTGGATGTATTTGGATATGCCTGGTGGGGACCAATGGATTTAGTTTCCAGTGGAACAAGTGAAATCAGCAAACGATATGGAATGATTGGAATTGATGCCGATAATGATGGTAATGGAACATACAATCGTTTCAAGAAAAAATCTTTCTATTACTATAAAAAATTAATTGCTTCCAATGGAGCGGATTTAGAAAACAATATTGGAGACCAACCATTGGATGACTGGTGTGCAAACGGAAAATACACAGTTGAAAACGTATAAAATACATAATGTAAATCTTCTCACTATTGATTAGCCGAGTCACCCACTCGGCTTTTTATTTGTTCATAGAGTGTTTTTGTCGTTTGTTCATCTATATCATTTAAAAGGACGTATGTCCCATCTACCCGAAGAATAATAACAACAACGTCGCAGGAATTATAAGTATAACGTGTATATTTCCCGTATTCATCGTTTTCAAAAGAGCCCATGGATACTTTCAAATTTCCTAAACCACCAATTCGAATACTTTTAGATGTCTCTTTTTGTATTGAAATTTCTTCAATATCTTCATATTCAACTACATAATTTGTCCAGACGGGTGTATCTATTTCAAAATTTGTTTTATAAAAATTAACTTTCATGTTGCCGATAAATAAAGAAAAGACAACAAAAATAAGAATGAAAATGGTAAATACAATTGATGTTTTAGAATAATTAACTTTATTTGTTTTTTTGTTGCACAAGTTGTTTTTTATAGAATTTATATGAATACAGAATGGGAATAAAAATAGATAGAATTAATAATACAAAAAATAGAAGATCAGATTGAAAATAAGCACAAATAAAAAATAAAATACCCGTTACAATCCATATTCTACTGGCAAAAACATGAGTGGCTTTCCAGTTTTCTTCACTTTCCAATGTCCAGAACAAACGAATGCCTAAAAAATGATTTTGTTTGAGTTTAGGAATAAAAATTCCTAAAACAAGAAATAAAATGCCTATTAAAATAGAAATATATAACATAAAAAATCACCATTTATGAACAAGTGTTCATCTTATAAAATCATAATAAACTTTTCCAGAAATCCATTCAATCCTTTCTTGTTTAAACAACAATTTTTCTGTATAATTTTCATGAATGTTTATAAATTGTATACAAAGGAGATAAATATGTATTCAATTACTGAAATTTTTAAGATAGGACCAGGACCAAGCAGTTCTCATACATTTGGTCCCATGAAAGCTTGTGAATATATGAATGAACACTATAAAGCAGATTTTTTTGAAGTGACTTTATATGGTTCTCTGGCTTTAACTGGAAAAGGGCATTTAACGGATTATATCATTGAAAAAACGTTAAAGGCTCCTTGTCAAATTCATTTTGATTTAAAAACGTCTTGTTTACATCCCAATACAATGAAAATAGATGCTTATTATCAGCAACAAAAAATCGGATCTCATTTATTTGTCTCTATTGGAGGGGGACAAATTGAAATTGATGGAAAAAAGAATAAAGAAAAAAAAGAAGTATATCCTCATTCGACAATGGATGACATTCAAAAGTATTGTAAAAGTTCTCATTTACGCTTGAATGAATATGTAAATCAATTTGAAGGAAAAGAAATCAATGAAGTTATGCAAAATATTTTTCAAGCCATGATGAATAGTGTTTCCAGCGGGTTACAAACAACTGGTCTTCTTCCAGGAAAATTAAAACTGGAACGTGTTTCTCATGCGCTTCATCAATCGGCTTTGAGTTGTGATGATTTGACGGATCAGAATGCTCTATTATTGGCAAGTTATGCTTATGCAGCTAGTGAACAAAATGCTAGTGGAAATCAAGTGGTAACGGCACCAACAATGGGAAGCTGTGGTGTTATTCCTGCTTTGTTGTATCATTATTATTTTGATTTAAAATATCCCAAAGAAACATTGATTGAAGGATTAAAAGTAGCGGGTTTAATTGGTTTATTGATTCAGGAAAATGCTACAATTTCAGGAGCTAAAGCTGGTTGTCAAGCGGAAATAGGAGCGGCTTGTGCAATGGGAGCAGCCATGATTGGGTATTGCCAAACTCAGACAAATGAACAAATTGAATGCGCTGCGGAAATGGGACTAGAACACCATCTTGGTTTGACATGCGATCCAGTGGGCGGATATGTCATGATTCCTTGTATTGAACGAAATGCTGTGGCGGCTCAAAGAAGCATTGATTGTGCAAGATTGGCTCGGTATTTACGCAATGTAAAACGAAATCGTGTAAGCTTTGATATGGTTGTTCAAACCATGAATTTAACAGGAAATAAACTTCCATTGGAATTAAAAGAAAGTTCATTAGGAGGCTTGGCTGTTGTAGTTAAATAGCTAAGTCTTTTATTTTTGCCTGGATTTGTGTGACATATTCGTTTTCATCCATAGTTTCGTGAATATCAACTAATAAAAATTCAAGAAATCCATTTTTAATTTCATATCCTTGATTGTAAAGCCATTGTTCCATTTGTTGAAAATAAAAAGGCGTTCGATTGTGTTTTCCTTTATAAGTAAAGATGCAATATTTTCCTTTTTCTAATATAAAATCACAAGGTAAAGATTGTGAAACAATAAAGACACTATTGTATTGATACTTTGAATTGATAATGCTTCCTGAATTGAAATTTCCTAAAATTGTGACTTCTTCTTCCATGTCTTTGCTTAATTTTGTTAAATAATAATCAATGGATTCATTTTCTTCAATTTTCTCTTTTAGATAATGACAATATCTTGGTTCGAATTCTTTAATTTGAAATTGATTAAAAGAAATATTTGAAAGATTTTGTAAGCTTTGAATTCGATTTTGGATAGAAGATAACGTGAGTTGATATTCCACAATTTTTTCTTCTACTATTTTTTGTTCTTGTTCTAAAAATGAAATTGTATTTTCTAAAGAACGATTTTGCAGGTAGTCTTTGATTTGATTGGTGTTGTATCCAAGTTTCAAACAATCACGAATAATATTCAATCGATAAATATCATTCACTGTATATAGACGATAATTTTTTTCTGAGCGTAGTGGCTTTATTAAACCCATTTCTTCGTAATAACGCAAAGAATCGGGTTGAATGTTGTATAAATTCGCAATTTCTTTGATTTTATAATATTTTTTCATTTGACTTTAGTATGATACCAAGGTTTATATTAGTCAAGGTGATAAAATGTTAAAAACTTTTTTTAAATATGTGATTCCTTCTATTCTTTCGATGATTATTTTTTATTCGTATACATTGGTAGATGGAATCTATGTATCGTATTTTGTCGGGCAAAATGCCTTGGCATCCATCAATGTAAGTACACCCTATGTGACTACAATTTTTTCTGTGAGTGTATTATTTGCCATTGGTTCGAGTACTGTTATTTCCATTTATCGTGGACAAAATAAAAAAGAAGACATGAATAAAGTTTTTACCATGAATTTTATTGTGATTTCTTGTATTGCTCTTTGTATTTCAATTACTTCTTTTTTGTTTTCAAAATCTATTGTGACGATTTTAAAAGCCAATGCCGATGTTTTTTCGTATTCGAATACATATATTAAAACATTATCCTTGTTTTCTTATTTTTATATTGTTTCTTATTGCATGGAAGTTTTATTGAAAACAGATGGATTTCCTCAGAAATCAATTATAGGTGTGAGTATAGGTGCCATTACCAATATTGTATTGGATCCAGTTTTTATGGGATATTTTCATATGGGAATATTAGGCTCTGCCTTGGCAACGGGATTGTCCCAATTTATGACTTTTCTATATTTTCTATATCATTTTACACTTTCCAAACAAACGCATTTTCAATTTGTGAAAGGAAACTATCCATGGGATGAATACAAGCGTATTCTTCCTTTGGGATGTGCAGACTGTATTTCTGAAATATCTCCAGGTATTATGATTACTTTTTTTAATATGCGAATCAATGATTTATTGTCAACAAATGGCTTAGTGATTTTCTCGGTTTTGATGTATGTCTATAATATGATTTTAATGGTTATGGTAGGAACGAGTCAGGGAATGCAGCCTTTATTGAGTTTGTCGTATGGAAAAAAAGATGAACAATCAATGAAAAAAATTCATTTCTATGCACGTTGTTTAGTAACAGTGGCTTCTATTGTTTTATTTTTCATAGTTGAAATATTTGCACAATCAATTTGTGGTTCTTTTATTCATGAAAACCCGATTTTATTAAATCAATGTGTTTTTTCTCTTCGCTTGTTTTCTTTGGTATTTTTAGTTATGGGACAAGTGGTTCTTACTTCTGGGTATTTAGTCGCAGTTGAAAAACCAAGAAAAGCATTTGTTTTGTCTTTGTTAAGAGGTATTGGACTTGTTTTATTGTCTTTATGGATTTGTTCTTCTTTATTTGGAAGTACAGGAATCTGGCTTTCTTGTTTTGTTTCAGAGTGTTTTTGTTTTGTTATATCATTATTTTTTCTTGGATATTGACTCCTTTGATTTTTCTGTTGTATGATGAATAAACTTGAAGGAGAATTTTATGAATTTTGTAGGAACGGGATGGGCTTTATTGCCTGCAATTGTTGCGATTGTATTGGCATTAAAGACAAAGGAAGTGTATTTGTCTTTGTTTGTTGGTATTTTTATCGGAGCATTATTATTTAATCAGTTTCATCTTTTTCAATCGATTCTTTCTGTTTTTGAAGTTATGATGGAAAGATTGTCAAATGAATGGAACATTGGAATTTTAATTTTTTTGGTTTTCTTAGGCATTATTGTGGCTTTAATGACACGAGCCGGTGGTTCACAGGCTTATGGAAACTGGGCTGTTAAGACAATCAAAAACAAAAAAATGGCGCTTCTTTCTTCTTTTGGTTTAGGGGTTTTAATTTTTGTGGATGATTATTTTAATTGTTTAACAGTTGGAAGTGTTATGCGTGATATTTGTGATAAATTTAAGATTTCACGTGCAAAATTAGCTTATATCATCGATGCGACAGCTGCACCGGTTTGTATCATAGCGCCTATTTCGTCATGGGCAGCAGCTGTAACAGGTTATACAAGCAAAGATGGATTTACTTTATTTCTACAAACGATTCCATTTAATTTATATGCTTTATTAACGATTGTTATGGTTTTGTGTGTGATTTTCTTTAATATTAATATTGGAAAAATGGAAGAACATGAACAAGCAGCTGAAAATGGAGACGTCTTTAATGGAAAATGTGATTACAGTGATGCACAGGAAATAGAGGCATCTAATCGTGGGAAAGTCTATGATTTAGTGATTCCGGTTTTGTTTTTAATTGTCAGCTGTATTCTTTGTATGGTTTATACAGGTGGTTTCTTTGATGGGGTTTCTTTTATTCAGGCTTTCCAGGATTGCAATGCTTCTAAGGGATTGGTAATTGGAAGCTTTTTGACGGTTGTTTTTATGTTTGTGTTGTACTTGCCTAGAAAAGTTATTACGTTTGAACAATTTGCTTCCTGTATACCACAAGGATTTAAAATGATGGTTCCTGCTATTACGATTTTGACATTGGCATGGACATTGGGTTCTTTTGTTTCCACACAACTGCAAGCTGGTGTTTTTGTGCATCAACTATTGAGTACTTATAGTATTCCAATGTTTATTTTACCAATGGTTATGTATATCATTGCGGCAGGTTTAGCTTTTTCAACAGGAACAAGTTGGGGAACGTTTGCGATTTTAATTCCAATCGTGACACAGGTCTTTGATCAGGGAAGTACAATGATGGTCATCAGCATTGCTTCGGTTTTAGCTGGGGCTGTATGTGGAGATCATATTTCACCTATTTCAGATACAACGATTATGGCTAGTGCAGGGGCACAATGTAATCATGTGGAACATGTTTCAACACAGCTTCCTTATGCGATGGTGGTATCTGTTGCATGTTTAGTCGGATATTTTGTGGCGGGTATTACACAAAATGTTTTCTTTACATTTGGATCTGGACTTATTACGTTATTGATTATTGTACTTATTTTAAAGAATAAAAGCACTCATTTTTGAGTGCTCAGAGTGTTGACAAACCCCCATATCTTTTAATAAAGGTATGGGGGTTTCAACA
>NZ_JBJEEY010000014.1:0-3823 GCF_051873555.1 Floccifex sp.
GTATTTTTATTCATTTAAAAATCCTCCTTATAATATTCAATTGTTTTATAAGTTATCCCGCAGTTTAAACATGTTTGTATCTCCTTTTGTATATTCATCTTATCATATTTAGAAATCATGATTTTGGTTATTTTTTACATCATATCATTTATTATTTACATAAAGTAAATTGTGAAAACAAAGTGACAATTACTCCTAAAAAAAAAGAACACATTGTGTGTTCTACATTATTCTTTATATGTCCACCCATTTTCTTCATGATAAATCATGAGTTTTGTCATTCCGCCATCTATACATATATTTTCTCCATCAATAAAACTAGCTTGATCTGAACATAAAAATAAAATTAAATTTGCTATGTCTTCTGGTTTTCCAACTCGTTTGACTAATTGTTGATTGGCATCGGCTCCTGTATATATAACTCCATTTGTTTCAATCCATCCAGGTGAAATAGAATTGACTCTTACTTTTCCTTGTAAAGAAACAGCTAAAGCATGTGTCAAAGAGGATATGCCACCTTTTGCAGCAGCATAGCTTTCGCTTTGTGGCATACTCATTTTTTCTCTTGTCGAAGATATATTGATAATACTTCCTTTTTCATTGAAATAATCTTTGAATAGTTTACTCAAATAAAATGGAGCTGTAATACCTACTTTTAAAGCATATTCAAATTCTTCATAACTACATAAATTAATTCCTTTTTTTACGGGCATAGCATTATTAATCAAATAATCAATATGTCCATGTTTTTTAACAACATAAGATACAAAATCTTCTAATACTTCTTTTTTAGAAATATCTCCTACATAATGATTTCCTTCGACAATATCTATAACTTCTACTTTAGCTCCTTTTTCTTCAAAAGCTTCTTTAGTTGCTTTTCCAATACCATGAGCTCCTCCTGTAATGACCACCACTTTATTTGTAAACATATGTCCTCCTATTTTTTATATTTTTCTGGAATTCGTGTGACAATAAATGTTGTTAATGAAAATGCAATAAATTTATCTACGAAATCTGTAATGACTTGTACCACAAAACATGCCATTGTTAATCCTAAAGGTGTTTTTAATAGTTGAACTAACATACTGGATCCACTGGATGTAATGCCTCCAAATAAATAAGACGTAATGCAAGCAGATAAAAAGGATGTGGGTAAGACAACAATTAGTGTTGTAAGTATTAAACTTAAAATATTGTCTTTTTTATATATCCAGATAAGTCCTGTTAATAGGCCTAATAAAATGCCTACGGGTGCGTAATATAGAGAAAAGGCATCGCCCATCATAAAGAATATGGTTCCACTTAATACATTGGGAATCATTCCGTAAATGGGTCCATATATAGCTGCAATAAAAATTGTTCCTATACAGTCTAAATAAATTGGTAATCTTAACATGAATGCGATTTGGGCTCCAATTAAGTTTATACAAATCGCAAAGGCTATCATACTGATTTTTCTTACGTTCATTTGATTCTCCTTAATAAACAGTCATAAAATAAATTGAAAAATTTTTCTTCATTGACTTGGGTGCAAATAAAAGCATTGGCTTGTTTTCGATAAAAATTATGATCATCCACAATGGATTGTCCAATGGACAGGCTTTTGGTTTCAATTTGTACAAAAGATTCAAAGCCAGAACAAATAGAAGGGTCTATAAAATAGGCAATGGCCAATGGATCATTAATGACACATCCCACTAAGTGTTCCCATTCTAAATGAAATTGAAAATAAAATTTTGTGATTTTTTCAACGAAGTTTCCCACTCTTGGATTTTCTTTTTTCATATAATCAAGTCTTTTTGGTGTTAATACAATTTTTCGAGTAACATCTAGTCCTACCATATGAATTTTCTTTCCAGAATTATAGACAAGACTGGCTGCATCGGGGTCACACCAGTAATTGTATTCAGCAACAGGTGAACAATTGCCATGACTTTTATAGTTTCCGCCCATGGATATGAGTTGTTCTATATTGTCATATGCTTCTTTATCTTTTTTGAGTAATAAAGCTAAATTTGTTAATGGACCAATCGCAATAATAGAGCATTTTTCTTTTTTCAATGTATTTGATAAAAACGAAATCGCATCTTCTTTTTGTTCATAGCCTTCTATTTCTTCTAAAAAGCTTTCCCCTAGTCCATCGCTTCCATGGGTATCTAATGCATTTATATAATTTCTTTTTAAAGGTTGACTAGCTCCTGAAAAAACAGGTACATCCAATCGATTCATAAATTTCAATATTTTTTTGGCATTGGAAAAACCCATTTCAACTGGACAATTTCCTGCCACAATTGTAATTCCTAATACTTCTATATCTGGATGAGATAATGCCATCATAATGGCTAAACTATCATCTATTCCTGGATCACAGTCTATAATTATTTTTCTTTTCATATATTCCTCACAAAAAAAAGTGCCAAAATAGGCACTTAAAAATACAATACCTATTATTATACTGGGAGGCTTATAAAAACCAGTTTTATTCAATTTTTAATCCCAAAAACCATCCAATGTTCTAAAATAATCATCAGGTGTTTCGGCTCTACGAATCATTTTTGTACTTCCATCTTCTTTTAATAAAATTTCAGAACTACGTAAACGACCATTGTAGTTATATCCCATAGAAAAACCATGCGCACCTGTATCATGAATTACCAATAAATCTCCAATATCAATTTTTGGCAAATGACGATCAATCGCAAATTTATCGGAGTTTTCACATAAAGAACCTGTTACATCATAAATATGATCACAAGCCTGGTTTTCTTTTCCCATGACTGTAATATGATGATAGGCTCCATAAATAGCTGGTCGCATTAAATTAGCTGCACAGGCATCCACGCCAATATATTCTTTATGAATATGTTTTTCATGAATAACACGAGTGACTAAACATCCATTGGGAGCTAACATAAAACGTCCTAATTCAGTAAAGATCTTTATATTTCCAAGTCCTGCTGGCACTAATATTTCATCAAAGGCTTTATGTACGCCTTCACCTATCACAAAAATATTATTGGGTTCTTTATCCGGTGTATATGGAATTCCTACTCCACCTGATAAATTAATAAACGACAATTCAATGCCTGTTTCTTCTTTAATTTCTACCACTAATTGAAATAAAATACGAGCCAATGCTGGATAATATTCATTGGAAACTGTATTCGATGCCAAAAACGCATGAATACCAAATTTTTTTGCTCCTAATTCTTTTAAACGAACATAGGCTTCTTTTATTTGAGAAGGCGTCATTCCATATTTCGCATCACCTGGATTATCCATAATATCAGTTCCCAATTCAAATTTTCCACCTGGATTGAATCGACAACAAATGGTTTCAGGTATTCCGGCTTCTTTTTCTAAAAAATCAATATGTGTAATATCGTCTAAGTTAATAATGGCTCCTAATTCCTTGGCTTTTTTAAATTCATTGGCAGGTGTATCATTGGATGAAAACATAATTTCATCACCGACAATGCCACATTTTTCAGACATCATTAATTCAGTTAAAGACGAACAATCAGTTCCACATCCTTCTTCATGTAAGATTTTTAAAATCGTTGGATTGGGTGTGGCTTTCACCGCAAAATATTCTTTGAATCCTGGATTCCAGGAAAAAGCTTTATATAAATCACGTGCAGTCTGGCGAATGCCTTTTTCGTCATATAAATGAAAAGGCGTTGAATATTGTTGACAAATATTTTCGAGTTGTTCTTTTGATACAAATGGTACTTTATTCATAAATAAGTTCCTTCCTTTTATCATAAAGTATAAACAAAACCAAAATGATTGTCTAGTTTTTCAAATCTGTTACAATAAA
>NZ_JBJEEY010000015.1:0-3813 GCF_051873555.1 Floccifex sp.
CCGGGATAAACCCTTGTTTTGTTAGGTCATATAATTTTTTCGCTAGAATATAACCACTATTATTATAGCCTAATCAAATTCTAATTTCAATTTATTTTCTTTGACCTCATACATATTTCCTAAAACATCTGTGGAATATTTACAGATATTCACCAATGATGTAACAGTTGGCATTAATCGCTTTTTACAATAAGTAAATAAAGGCTTTACTTCTATTTGACCTGTCTGATCATTGTTTGTTGCTGTAAATTTTAAAATTTCAGGATGCAAGCCATCATGATATAAAGTCATACCTCCATTTTCAGTTGAATCATCATATATATACTTATCTCCTTGTTTTTTTACAATCCCAATTAATTCATCTCTATGACAAGAACAAATGAATTCAGCTTTGTTATCAATTTTCTTTTTGTTTTTTTCTAGTTCATACCAATTTGAATCAATAACATACTTTCCTTTTGCTCCTTCAAATCGGACATCCTTATATCGAACTGTAACAAATCTAAATTTACCATCCGAACATTTATAAAAATCTGTTCTATATGGACTTATTTGTTTTAAAATTACTTTTTTATGTTCTGTATCATACTTACCAGTTATATCTAAATGATTTCCTAATTTTTCACTATAGAATTTTAATGTATGAATTTCAGGGCCATTCCCTTTTTTGGAATACTTTCTAATAGGGCCGAATTCTTCTTTATAACGAATGAATGGATTTTCTCCAACCAATTTATATTTTGTGACACCTTTTTTTATTTCTTTCTTATAGTGTTCTTTTGAATCTTTATACATTTCAAAATCATGCATCACAATATCTTCTAAAATATTATAAGTCTGTGGATCATTATCTTTCATTAATAATGAACTTTCATGATTAATGATATCTTCAATCATCTTTGTAACTTGTTTATCTTTTGAAGCATAAATATCTTTTACTCTTTCAATAAGCATTTCACCATTTTCAGTTTTACGAGTACTATAAATTGTTTCATTTGCAATTTGTCTATTTGGTTTCGTATCCACTTTATGAGAAATTTTAATTGGAGGATAATATAAACTATCTTTTGATATCTGTCCTTTATAATATCTATTACTATCTAAATAAATTTCTTTCAATTGTGCAATAAATGCAATATATTTTGGATCCATATATGCTTTTTCATCTGGTATATCCTTAATTTCTCCTGTTAATTCATCATAAAAATTATCAAATGTGTATTTACTTAAATATCCATTTAATAAATTCATCTTCTTAACAGAAGCTACAATTAATGCATCAATCGCATGATGTAAAAAGTCCTCATCTCGTACTTTATTTAACTGAATCTGTGTTCTAAATTTATCTGTAATCTTTCCATTTACAGTATGAACTTTTATATCAATTTCATTGTCTTTAAAATAATCTGTCAAAGTATTTAATACTGTTCTACATGCGTAACTTGTATCAATCAGATTTCGATTAATAAATTCCTGAATATTATCGAATTTTGTAATGTCTTTATCATACAGTAAATTCTTCTTTTTCTTATATGCCAATTTTTTATTATTTTCTACAACTGCTTTATATTTACTCCAAGAACATCCCAATCCATCAAATTTACCGGATTGATAAGCCATAAAAGGAGTCAGATTTCCTTTTAACTGATTTTCCATTCTTGTAATCAATACTTTGTTTGATTGTGAATCATCCAATGAAATTGAAATAGGAATAATATGATCAATTTCGGTATAACTGCGATCTTTAATTAATAAATCTAAATCAATAGGCTGGAAAGTATAGGCACTTTTACCATCTTGTTCCAGATACAAACGAATTTTCGTTTTTGTTTTTCCATTAATTTTTTCAGGATCCAATCCTCGATCTTTCAATAATTTATCTACTTCTTTGTTTCTGTTTTCAAAATATTTTTGACTATCACTAATTCTTTTTTTACGTTCTGCGTCATTTTTATCTCTTGTCATTTCAACTACAATCGAATCAAATTCACCATATTTTTTTCTTAGTGCATTTACAACCTTAAACGTTTCATTTTGCGCTCTCTTTGCGACAGGAGAAAGAATAGCCATATCATCAGCAACAATATTTTTCTTTCCTCTATGAGAAATTCTAGCTTTATCAAATAATTTTAACTGATGAAGAATTTGAATTTGATTTAAAGAAGTTTTATACAATTCCTCATTTAATAATCGAATAGCCTTCAATGACAAAGAATGATATCCAACAAATTTTGTATTTAATACTAATTGTTCAATAACTTTTTCATCTATGTTTAATAAAGACAATTTTTCTTTTCTTTCTTCAATACCTTTATAATTTGTTAAAATTTCAGAAATCGCATCCAATAATTCATAGTCATTTAAAGAAATGTCAATATTTTCTTTTTCAAATGCTTTTTTTAATTCTGTATATCCTTTAAATTCTGTTAAAAGATGTTTATTGTTTTTATCAATTCGAAAACCTGAAATTTTATCTTCATCTACACCTAAAATTTTTGATAATTGTTTTGGTGTGATTTTTTTATTTTTGCTAATATACGAAAAAATTTCTTGTTTCTTAGAAACATCCAATTTTTCATCTTCAATGGATAAATTATTTATATCATTTAATAAATTGAATATTTCTGCACTCACTGACATTTTAGGTGCTCTAAATTCATTAGGAAAAACACTACACTTTCCTCTCATGCGTTCAATTAAGTCTTCATAGACAATTTCTCCATTTTCATCATAGAACCATCTACCATATGGCGTCGGAGACTTTTCACTTCCTGGTCCTTCATAATAAGCTCTTTTTCGTGAAATGATTTCAATGATTTTATCATTTACTTCTTCATCTAATCCCTGATTTGATAAAATCTGCTTAGCTTCCTTTACATAGTCTTCTGTTTTAAAATTATTTGCATGTCCTCTTACTTTATTATCGTCATGTAAACGGTCTAATTGAACTTCGCAGATATACTTACCTTCTTTTAATAATTTTGCATTTCCACTCAAAATCTCTTTTGTACTTAAACTATCGGATGAAGTATCCTCCATTTCATCTACTGTTTCAATTGAACTTCCTCTATGTTTTGTAAGATGCAGAATAACAGATACCAATTCATCTTTCGTTAATTTATTTGTTAAACCTTTTACACGTAATTCATAAACATTGGATTGAGGTTTGTAGTCATCACTCATTATGTCATTTTCTTTTAACAATTTTTTCATGTCTTCGATTCGATTTGCTTTACGACGAGTTAATCTACGTCTACCTCTGGCATTTCTACGATCTTCATTATTTGCTGCTGTTCCTTCTTTAAATAAACGAACTCCGTAATCCACAAATGAATTATTATCGATATCAATAATTCCATAACCAACTGAAGTAATTCCAATATCTAATCCTAATACTAATTTTGTCATCTTATTGTCCCTTTCCTTTAACTAATTATTATCATCTTAATTGACATTATAACTGTCAGAATGTTATATATTGTTTCTTTTATTATACATCAAATAAGCAAAGACATGCCAATTTCATTACAAATAACACTTCCCATAAAAAAACAGAATATTTAAAACTAGATGAGGTCAAAGTCGACCTTTAAAATCATGAGGTTTTTTCTTTTCTGGTAAGATTGACCCTTTTATATTTCTTGAGGTTATTTTTTCCGGCAGTTTTTGCCGGTTTTTGTTTCCAATTTTTTATCTTTCTTTTATTATGGTTTTAGAAAGGAACAAAAAAAAGACAGGAACCCTAGATACCACCCTATCGTTCCTATCTTTCCACAAGACCGGCATTTCTGCCTGGTCCAAAATCACTATTAT
>NZ_JBJEEY010000016.1:0-3788 GCF_051873555.1 Floccifex sp.
GAAATATGGAGGTACAAAACATGTGTGAGATCATGGAAGAAATAAGAGAAAGTGGGAGACTTGAGGGATTCGCTCAGGGAATATCTCAAGGAATATCTCAAGGAATATCTCAAGGAGAAGCAAAAGGAAAACTTGAGGAAAAAATAAAAACGGCTTATAAACTGGAAATCAAAGGAATGAAAATAGAAGATATTGCGGAAATTTTAGAATGCAGTATATTCCAGGTAAGAGAGTGGCTTTCAAATTCAAATGATTGTTTAGTTTGACTAAAAAAGTCACTCTTTTTTTGTGATTAAAACTATAATGTAGTTATGACAAATTTTATTCTTTTATGTTTTCTGATATAATTTAAATATGCCATTTTACTTATTAAGAAACGATATTACAAAGATGGAATGTGAAGCCATTGTGAATCCATCCAATCCATATTTAAAACAAGGTAGAGGAACAAGCTATGCGATTTTTCAAGCGGCTGGTGAATCACAATTAACAAAAGCGTGTCAAAAAATTGGATATTGTGAACTTACAAAAGCAGTTATTACATCTGGTTTTTCATTATCAAAATATATCATTCATGTAGCTTGTCCAGAATATGATGGAATTAAAAAACAAGCCGAACAATTATTATATCAATCCTATCTTTCGTGTTTAGAACTCGCAAAGGTTCATCATATCAAAAGTATTGCTTTTCCTTTATTATCAAGTGGATATTATCATTATCCAAAAGAAATAGCTTATCAAATTGCTTTACATGTCATACAAGATTTTCTTTCCGAAAATGAAATGAATATTTATCTAGTACTATATGATTCACAATCCATTCAAGTGGTTCATACAGAAATTGAACAATATATTGATGATCATTATGTAGATATTCATTATGAATGTTATACTAGAAATGTATGTACTTATTCTATAGAAGATTTGATGAAACAACAAAATGAAACATTTTCGCAAATGCTTCTAAGAAAAATAGATAAAAAGAATTTAAAAGATTCAACAGTCTATAAAAAAGCCAATATCGATCGAAGACACTTTTCAAAAATTCGAAGCCAGAAAAATTATCAGCCTACCAAAAAAATAGTTTTATGTCTGGCTATTGCTTTAGAACTGTCACTTGATGAAACCATTGATTTATTAATGAAAGCCGGTTTTGCCTTTTCAAATGCTTCTAAATTTGATTTGATTATTCAATACTATATTGAAAATAAAAACTATGATATATATCAAATCAATCAAACTTTATTTGATTATCATTTGGAAATTTTAGGTTGAATGTCTCTTGACATGCGACCTATTTTCTTTTCTTTTTTTCTATAATGCAAATAAGAAAGAAGGAAAGAATATGGAAAATACAGAATTAGTTTTTATATTAGATCGAAGTGGATCCATGCACGGATTGGAAAAATCAACGATTTCAGGTTTTAATGAAATGATTTTTAAACAAAAGAAACAAGAAGGAAAAGTAAATGTCACAACTATGTTGTTTGATGACGAATTTGAAATTTTGCATAATAGAGTACCGTTAGATAAAGTAAAAAAAATGACAGAAAAACAATATTATGTAAGAGGATGCACAGCTTTATTAGATGCCATAGGTATGAGTATTCAACGCATGAAACCATATCAAAACCATCACACAATTTTTGTGATTATTACCGATGGATATGAAAATGCCAGTCAGGAATATTCGTATTCACAAATTAAGAAAATGATTACCAGACAAAAAATTGAAAACAACTGGGAATTTTTATTTCTGGGAGCAAATATTGATGCACAAAAAGAAGGAAAGAAATTTGGTATTGATGAAAGTCGAAGTGTTTCTTATGTCAATGATAAAAAAGGCATTCAAAAAAATTATGAAACAGTGGGAAAAGCTATTTCAAATTTTCGTTGCAGCCAAATTCAAGATGACTGGAAAAAAGATATTGAAGAAGACTATAAAAAAAGAAAATCCGTTTGATGCGGATTTTTTTTATAAATGATTCTTTAAAAAATGTTCCATGCGATCACAAGCTTCTTTAATGTGGTCTAAAGAATAAGCATAGGAAATACGAATAAAACCTTCACCACTACTTCCAAAAGCATTTCCAGGAACACAAGCAACTTTTTCTTCTTCCAGTAATTTAGAACAGAATTCTTCACTTGTCATACCTGTTTTCTTAATAGAAGGGAACACATAGAATGTTCCATGTGGCATGTTACAAGACAAACCCATTCGATTAAGTCTGGAAACTAATAAATTACGACGATTCAAATAATCATCTCTCATTTTGATGACATCATTCATTCCATGTGCCAATGCTTCAATTGCTGCATATTGAGCCGCAACAGGTGCACACATGATAACATATTGATGAATTTTATTCATGGCTTCTGATATTTCTTTATTGGATAATAAATAACCCAATCGCCATCCAGTCATCGCAAATGCTTTTGAAAAACCATTGATTACAATGATTTGATCTTTTACTTCTTCAAACTGTGCTAAAGAAGAAAAAGGCTGATCATAACTTAATTCTGCATAAATTTCATCCGATACAACAAAGATGCCAGCCTCTTTTATAATTGGAACAATTTTTTCATAGTCCTCATATGTCATAACGCCACCCGTTGGATTGGAAGGAAAATTTAAAATCATGGCTTTTGTCTTTGGAGAAATTGCTTTTTCTAAATCCTCAGGCAATAATTTAAAATCATTTTCTTCTTTTAATTCAATGGTAATTACTTTTCCGCCTGCTAATTCAACAGCCGGTGCATAAGCAACATAATTTGGATCCATACAAATGACTTCATCTCCTGGATCTAATAATGTACGCATCGCAATATCAATACCTTCAGAACCACCAACCGTAACAATAATTTCATCGTTTGGATTATAACGTTGTCCATAGCGAAGAGCATGAAATTCACTAATGGCTTTTCTTAATTCAAGTAAACCACGATTGGCTGTATAATGCGTTTTTCCATGCGAGATAGCGTGAATCGCATTTTCACAAATATGCCAGGGAGTATCAAAATCAGGTTCTCCTACACCCAACGAAATAACACCTTCAATTTCATTGGCTAAATCAAAAAATTTACGAATACCACTTGGCTTTAAATTTTTTACAGTAGTTGAAATTTGTTTCATTATGGAGTCACAACCAATCGATCACTGGAATCATCATCCACGCTATCAATCATGACAATTCCACTTTTTTTATATTCCTTTAAAACAAATAAAGTTTTTGTTGAAATAACATTTTCTATACAAGCAATTTTATCTGAAACAAAGCGAGCCACTTCAAACATTGTTTTTCCTTCGACTAGACAAAGAAAATCACAATCACCGCTTAATAAATACATATTGCTGACTTCAGGATACTTGGCAATCATTGTTGCTGTTTGATCATATCCTTTATTACGCTGAGGCGTACAACTCACTTCAATAAAAGCCAAGATCATACGATTTTTAAAAGCACGATTATAGTTAATTACCGTATGATAGCCACAAATAATTTTCTCATCTTCCATTTTCTGAATGCTTTCCTTAATATCCGAAGCATCTTCATTTAAAATATCGGCTAAATCCTGAACATTTAAACGCGCATCGTTTTCCAATAATTCAAGAATTTTATTATTATTCATGTGTAAAACCTCCTTGTGAATTATTCTATCATAAATTTATTGAAAAAACGAAACGTTATAGGTATTTATTGACAAAGTTGGGGACTAATTTTATAATTAGAATGAATTTTAAAGGAGGATTTACTGAAATGACAGTAAAAGTTGCAATTAATGGTTTT
>NZ_JBJEEY010000017.1:0-19921 GCF_051873555.1 Floccifex sp.
TATGAGTCGTAATCCACGAATTGGCAATATGGAGGTCACTTCATATTATCTCCTAAAGGAGTTTTAACACAATTATCTTGTTTCTGTCAATTCTTTATAGAAAACATCTAAAAAGCCTTTATAATTTTCTTTCCATGGTTTATTTCGCCCACAATAATGAATAATGACACCATTTTGACGTATCCAATTCAAATCAATCACATCAAATGGATGTCTTAAATTATAAATATTCATCATTCTCTCACTTAGATTGTATTTGCGATAATCCAATATTTTTGTTTTATTTCCATATAAAGCCGTTAAAACATCCTGATCAAATAAAATCAATCGATTTTTATTATTTTCTACATAATTTAAAATGGCTTTAGGATCAAAACATTGTCTGAGTTTTTCCAAATTCATCAATAAAACACCGGTATTAATATACGGAACGACTTCTTCTGTTTTTAATCGATAAGAGTTTAACTTTGTCATTTTTTCTTCTACATGTGAACAAGCACAATATAAATTGTCTTCAAAATCCGTTTCATATAAGTCTCTTAAAGAAGAAATGACAACAATATCCACATCCAAATATAAAATACGATCCAATGTTTCTGGTAATAAAACAGAAGCAAATAATCGATAATAGATTTCTAATGGATATCGATTGGATATAGGAAAATCTTCCAGTAATTTGTCATTCACAAAAATAAAATGAAATTCGAATTTTGGAAATGCCTCCATCAATTCATTTTCATCTTCTTTTGATAAATCATTATGTAATATATAAAACACAAAGTCCGAATCAAAACGTAGCATAGATTGTATGCATATTTTGGTGAGTGAAAAAAATTTTTGATTAATCGAAAATAAAATATTCATGAGAGTATTCTATCATAATTTCTTTTTAAAACAATTTATGTGTTCTCTAAATTTATGATATGATTTATGAATCAAGGAGACAAATATATGAAAATCAATAAATATAGATGGATATTTTATTGTATGGGTTGTTTTATCTTACCCATTGGATTGACCACGTTTACAAAAGCTGGATTAGGTGTTTCCCCAATCATTTCAACTTCCTATTGTGTTTCAGAAATTACAGGTCTTTCTTTTGGAGATATGACATTTATTTTATATTGTATTTTGGTATTCATGCAGATGATCATCCATTTTATCCAAAAAAAAGAAAAAACAATTTTTATTTTTGATTTACTTCAAATTCCATTCAGTATGATTTTTACTCGATTTTTAAATATCTTTAATCTTTTAATTCCAGATTTTTCATCTTCTACATTATTCATTCGATTTATTGTATTAGCCATTGCGATCATTTTTACAGGAATTGGTGCTGCTTTGATGTTAACCACAAAAATTGTATTAAATCCAGGAGATGGAGCGGTAGCTGCTTTGGCGTCTTTTTTTAAAAAAGATACAGGAATCACAAAAAATGGTTTTGATTTATTTATGATTGTTTTGACTTGTATGGTTGGATTGGTGTTAAAACATCAAATTATTGGAATCGGCACAGGAACAATTTTAGCTATGTTATTTACTGGACGAGTTATTGCCTTTTTCAATAAACAATTTAAAAATATAATATTACGATTATCAAATATGACAGAATAAAAAGAAAAGACAATATGAAATTTCATATTGCCTGTTTTTTTTTATGGTCCGGGTGACAGGACTCGAACCTGCACGCTTGTGGCATTAGATCCTAAGTCTAACGTGTCTGCCAATTTCACCACACCCGGATGCAAAATATTATACCATAATTTAGTCAAAGTGCAAGTGCTAATGCAACATTGTTGGACTACAGATCATTTCCAATTCATCCTGCAAATAGTTTTCTAATTTTTGAATAATTTCATCGGTAATTTCAATACCATCAATGACAATAGGTTCATTTGTTTGTTCAAACACAAACTTGATTTGAGGAAGTTGAGATATTTTACCATCGTATTGAGTGGACATTCTTTCAATTTGTCGGATAATGGGTTCTGCCAATTTTTTAATTAATTCATCTTCGTTCATGCTTTGATTATAAAGAAAAAGAAATTTGTTTTCAAGAAATACACCTCACGACTTCAATTTTTTTGATTTTCTTGTATAATAATGTCTAAGGGGGAATCAATTTTGAAAAGATCACAACGAAAAAAACAAAATTACGATGAGATTGATGATTTCGCCAAAGCATTGTTAGAAAAAAAGACCGAAATGGCTATATATAAAGATGTCGAAGAACCAAAACAGGCTCCTGTCTCGGAATTGGATCGATTAAAAAAAGAAGAAACAATGTCTTCGGCTTTGGATATGCTGCGTAAGGAACGTGGTCAAAAGCCGATTCAAGAAGAAGAATTGGCTTATTCTTTAAAAGAAGAATTGGATCGTACATTGGATTCAAAATTGACAGATAACTTATTTAAAAAAGATGAAGATGCTTCTTTAAAAACGGTTAAGGGTATTTTAAATTCAAGTTCTCCAATTGAAAAAAAGGAAGTCCATTCTTTTAAAGAAGAAGAAAAAAAAGAAGAATCCATTGAAAAAGAACCACCTGAAAAAAAGAAAAAAACAAAGAAAACTAAAAAAACAAGTCATTTATCTAAAACCACAAAAATTATTATTGGTTTAGTTTTATTATGTATTTGTTTAATGGGTGGCTATGCCTACAAAATCTATATTTATGATCCAAACAATGTAGCTACTGAAGAACAATTAAAAGCATATGATCGTTTAATTGCCTATGCCGATGAATACGATATGATGTCGGATTCAGAAAAACTGGAATTACTGGATATGCAAGAAGATTATGATGGTCTTTTGGATAAACAAAAAGATGAAATCAATGCATATTTCAAAGATTCGGATCATGTTGGTAAAACATACACTCGTTTAATTACTGAATTAAAACAATTAAAGACAGATTTAGAAGATGAATCCAATGAAGGTTACCAGTCTTTAAAAGCTTACTTAGAAGCCTGGGAAACATATAGTGAGGATCAGAAATTAAGTGTTGTGAATTATAAGACAACATATGATGAATTGAATTCTGTTCTTCAAAAGAAAGTGGATGACATTGCTCGTACATATTGTACGAAATCCTATACGTCTTTGTATTCAGAATACTTTGAAATCTTGAAACAAAGAAATGAAGCACAGATTGCTTCTTTACAAGAGGAACTGGATCAGCAAAATGCGGATTTGAAAGAATTACAAACTTATGCACAAAGTCTTCAAGATGACTTAACATACGCAAAGAACAATAACTTAGATACAGCGGATATCGAAGTTCAAATTCGTACAAACAATGATTTGATTTCGCAAACACAACAAAGAATCAATGAAATTCAATCACAGATTGATGCTTTGAAAGCTCAAATTCAACAGTAAAGAATTGTTTCATACAATTCTTTCTATGCCGACTTAGCACAGTTGGTAGTGCAACGCACTCGTAACGCGTAGGTCGTAGGTTCAAGTCCTATAGTCGGCACCATAAAAAAATTACACGATAGTTTAAGGCTATCGTGTTTTTTCATAGATATTTTTTTATATATTCTGAAATATATTGACCAAATTGTTTATGACCTTCTTCACTTAAGTGAACGCCATCATAGGCTAAAGACACTTCCTGATATGGAATACAGAAACAATTGATTTCTTGATATTTCTCATTTAATTCTTTGCTTTTTTGTTCAAATTCTTTTATTTTAATTACCGGTGGACAAATAATTCCTGCATTTTTAAAGTGACAAATATATTGTTTCATTTCTAAAACAATATCATCTACTTTTCTTCCTTGTAAAAGATCATTGGTTCCTAACATAATCAAAACCAAATCATAACAAGTGGGAACATAATCCAAAATATCATGAAGCAATCGCCCATTTATGCCATTTCCTTCAAAACTAAAGCCATCTACATCCAGATAATCTATCCAATTTTTTTTGTATTTAGAACCAAAATAAGATCGGGGATCAAATCCCCATGTATTGGAATCTCCTAAAATAAGTACATTCTGATTTCTTTTTAATTGTATTAAATATTCATTTGTTCCTTCTTCTAATTTTTTAATAGAAGTTGGATAAAAGTCATGTCTATTATAAAAACGAATCGCATTTATATTTTTTTCTAATGCCCATAAAGTAGAAACTGAAAAATATTGAATCGCATATTCAATCAATTTTGAACCAATTTTCTGATTTTGAAAAAAAGCATCTACATATAACTGTACAATTTCCTGTTTTTGAATATAAATAAAGCCTTTAACTATACTATCATCAAAAACAAATATTTTATCTAAAACCGGTTCATAGTCTTTGATAACATTTAATACTTGTAGTTCATTAAAAGAAAAGTCATCGTTTTGAAAAATAGGACGAAATTGAATGCGTTTAACAAAAACTGAAATTTCCGCAATTCGTGATAAATCTTTCTTTTGAGCTTGTCGAATTTGTTTTTTCATATTCTTACTATAAAAAAAAGATGTTGTCTTTGCAACATCATAAATATGAATGATCCAAAAATAAATATTTCATGTCTTTTTCATTATCTATATATTCAAAAGAATGTTTTTTTCCTTTAAATAATAGTTTACCATCCTGAAAAGCCAGTAACTGACAAAAATCAACCAATTGCCAGTTTTGGTTATCTAAAGGTGTAGTTGAAAAAATGATAGAATTTTCTTTTTTTAAAAAGAATAAACTATTTTTATAATTCGTATGAACATATAATATTTGTCCATCATATAGTAATATATTCAATTTATTATTTGGTGCTAATGAACAAATGATTTGATCCAAAATTTGAAATCGATTTTCTTTACTTTGATATCCTTTTTGATTGATTTGATCAATGATATAATATAATATCTTTTCACTATCACTTTGCCCTTTTTGACTAGATAAAAAAGAATCTAAAAGTCCACTTTCAAAAATGGTTCCATTGTGTTCCAATGTCCAAGTTCGATTCCAATGATCTTTTAATACAAATGGATGTGTATTATCATAGCTTTCGATTCCACGAGTCGCTAAACGAATATGTGCCATCATATTCTTAACAACAATTTCAGACTTGAGTCTTTCTTTTAAATATATGGATTGAAAAGAAGGAATTGGTTCTTTTTCTAAATTCACAAAATCATAGTGAAAAATAGCCAGTCCCCATCCATTGGGATGATTGACTCCATGTGAAAAAAATTCTTGCAGAAACGAATTCACTTGTATTTGTTTTAAACTTGAAACACCAAATAATTCACACATTTAAATAGCTTCTTTCTGTTGTTGAATAGCCCATTGCAATCCTTTACCAACAAAATCTTCTTCTAATTCTTTCCGAAGAATCCAGGCATAACGTTTTTCAGGATATTCCAGTTTTTCTTTTTCAAATGTCAATATTTTCTGTTTGTCAAAACAATCTTTAAAAAAATCTTCCATTTGATCTATAATTTTTAATCCTGCTTTAACTCCTGAAATAGAATCTTGTCCTTTTATTTTAATTTTGATGGTTTTTAAATCATAATGTGCTGCATTTTTAAAATTCTGAACAGCTTGTATTTGTTCATTGACATCCATTTTATCAAATTTCTGTTCACTTAACCATATTAAAAACAATTCAATAAATTCTAAATCTCTTATATCAAGTCCCTCTTTAACTAATGGATTACAGTCGATCATTCTTAATTCAATATGATTGGCTCCATTGATTCGTAAAGACGAAATAGAATTCATTCCTTTTGGTTTTAGACGAATCGGATAATATAATTCACTCGGTGCTACAATTAATCCAGTATCTACATATTTTTGAATACTATTGGCATAGTCATCAATACTGGAATAATCAAAATATGGTGAAAACTGATTCCAATATCCTAAATCCGAACAACGAGTAGAGGCCATACCATTAAATCTTGTTTTACCATAGACTCCTTTTTCACTGTAACTGGAATCCAATAAAGGACTTGCTGCTGTTAACATCGTAATCAGCCATCCGTATTTCGCGGCTAATTGCGTCACATGTAAATAGAATTGATTTTTAAATGTTTCATAATCATTTTGATTGGATTCTTTCCATTTTTGTTGAATAAAATCTTCAGAAAAAGAATAATTCACATGGATTCCACACAAAGCCATTTTATAGCGTCCATAGCGATTGGATAAATATTGACGATATTCTTCTTTTGAAGAATCTGAAAATTGAGCAATTTGAATGTCTTTTTCACTTCGAATATAAGGAGGATTGCTAAATGGCCATAACAATTCTGGTTCATCTAATTTAGCTAATGTGTTCTGAATATATTTTGTTTGTTCATAAAGTGCTTCAATGGCTTCTTTTGCACTGGAACAAACACATGTATTGATTTCTGTTTGACATTCACAAAAATCTTTTACAATGTATTGACATTGTAAAAAAGGATCTTCTCTCATTGATAAAAATCCATTTTTTGTGATTCGTAAACTTTCTTTTTCTAAGCCAAATTGACCTTTAAACCATACTTCCTTCATGTAAATCCTTTCTTAATTGTCAATCATTTCAGGAAAGAACATATTTCATTTTTCCTTGACAATATTTTGTTGTCACATCAATAATTTGTTTAGCTATATCAATTAGACCTTCTTGTGAAGTATATTCATTTCCTTGCACGATATACCAAACATTTTTTGTATTTTCATTCACCAATGTTTTGATGGCTTGACGGATTTCCATGCGACATAAAACGCTATTGGAATCATCAACATAGGCATATTCTCCAGCTTGAATGCCCATATTTCTTCTTTTCCCAATGGATGAAAAGATTCACTTCCATTTGTGAAACGTAATGTGACATTTCCATTGGTTTGATCCATGTCATGGGCTCCCAAAGCAATTTTTGTTTCCAGTGACACTAGATTGTAGATATCAACAACTGAATTAATACATCCAATATCTTTTCGTTTAATCAACAAGCGAATCAAATTTTCACTGGCTGTTATATTTTTTCTTCTTTTAACGTGAATGTGATCGTGTAGAAGATGATATCCTTCTAAAATTTTATCATCTTTTACATTGAATTCACTATATTTTTTATTTAGTTCTTCTATTTTCTTTGTTCGAAATTCTTTCCAATCTGGATTTACTTCTTTATTGTTTATATTTTCAATCGTCACAAAAACAATTTTTACGCCTTGTTCTAAGACTATTTATCTACAAAAAATTTCATAATTGATTCAATGCATTTTCTAAATCAAAAATAATATCCTCAACATTTTCAATTCCAATAGAAAGACGAACTGTATTTGGTTTAATATCTTGTGCATCTAATTCTTCTTGCGAACATTGAGAATGTGTTGTCGTTGCTGGATGAATGACTAAGGATTTCGCATCGGCTACATTAGCTAATAAAGAAAACAATTCCAGTGAATCAATGAATTTAAAAGCTTCTTCTTTTCCACCTTTGACTTCAATTGTAAAAATGCTGGCTCCCCCATTTGGAAAGTATCTTTCATATAATGTATGATCGGGATGATCTTTTAAAGAAGGATGATTGACTTTTTCAATTTTTGGATGATTGACTAAGAAATCTACGACTTTCTTTGTGTTTTCATTATGACGTTCTAAACGCAAAGAAAGTGTTTCTGTTCCTTGTAATAATAAAAACGCATTAAATGGTGATAAAGTTGCCCCCGTATCTCTTAAAAGAATGGCACGAATATATGTCACAAAGGCAGCTTTTCCTGCGGCTTGAGTAAAAATGACACCGTGATACGATGGATTGGGTTGTGAAATCCATGGATAGCGTCCACTTTTTTCCCAGTCAAATGTTCCCCCGTCAACAATCACACCACCTAAAGATGTTCCATGTCCTCCAATAAATTTAGTCGCAGAATGCACAATAATATCGGCTCCATGTTCAATAGGTCGAATCAGATAAGGTGTTCCAAATGTATTATCCACAACAACTGGTAATCCATGTTTATGAGCAATTTCACTAATGGCATCAATATCTGGAATATCACTATTTGGATTTCCCAGTGTCTCTAAATAAATGGCTTTTGTGTTTTCCTGAATCGCATTTTCCACTTCTTCCAAATTATGGGCATCTATAAATGTTGTATCAATACCAAAGTTTTTATAAGTATGTCCTAATAAATTGGATGTTCCTCCATAAATTGTTTTTTGCGCTACAATGTGTTCCCCTGTTTTAGCTAAAGCTTGTATTACATAAGAAATAGCAGCAGCTCCAGAACTAACAGCCAATCCAGCAACTCCACCTTCCAAAGCAGCAATACGATCTTCGAAAACGCCTTGTGTGGAATTTGTTAAGCGTCCATAAATATTTCCAGCATCGGCTAAGCCAAAGCGATTGGCTGCGTGTTGTGAATTATGAAATACATAAGAAGTTGTTTGATAAATTGGAACTGCTCTAGCATCTGTTGCAGGATCAGCTTGTTCTTGTCCTACATGTAGTTGCAATGTTTCAAATTTAAATTTTCTGTCTTTTCTTGGAATACTTGTCATGTTTTTGTCCTCTTCTTTCTTCTTAAAGCAAAAAAAACTCATCCCATTAGGACGAGTTCTATTCGCGTTACCACCTAAATTTTATTATTACCTCACAATAATAATCTCACCGAGTACCATCATACCCTCTTGCGATAACGGGCAACCCCGTGCCAATCTCATATCGACCAGCCAACTCCTAGACCATGTTCATCTTTCATACTCTCTTCTTTTCACCAGCCAGAAGTTCTCTATGCAGATTTGAAAGATTACTCTTCTTTTCTTTGTCTTTGTTGTTTACATACTACATTAGTAGGTATTAAATGTCAATTTTTTTTTAAATTCCATATCATTTGACAAAGAAAAATAAGGTGATACTATCTAAATGCGAAAAAGGAGTAAACAAAATATGAAATTATATCAAAAATGCATACTATCTTCATTAACATGTGCGCTTTGTGTATCCCCTCTTTCTATTTCAGCTATTTCTACTGATGTGATAGATGAAGCCTGGGGAAAGCCTACGATTGTTTATGGTGGCGGCTTATCATCGAGTCAAATTGAACAAACAGCGCAGTTATTTGATATTAAAGATCGTAATTATGTATATGAACTCAGTGTAGATGCCTATGATTTATCCAATTATTTAGGCTATTCCCTTGACAATTCTTCAAGTTTAATTTCGTCTGTCATGGTTCAAAAAACCAGTTCAGGTGGTGTTGTAGTGGATATTATCACACCAGAAAATATTACAAATATTACAGAAGAACAATATGCCAATGCCGCTATTACTGCTGGTATTACAGATTGTAAAATTGAAGTTGCCAGTATTATGACAGTAACAGGTGAATCAGCTTTAACTGGTGTCTATAAAGCGTTTGAAGCCAATGGTGTACAATTAGATACACAGCGAACAGCTATTGCCCAAGATGAATTGCAGATGACCAATGAAATTGCTCAAGAAAATCAGGAAAATTCAGACTTTGAATCCAATGTATTGGATCAGACAATATTGGAAATCAAACAAGAATTAGCGGATTTGAAGAAACAAAATGGTTCTCTATCGGATGAAGATATTCAAAGAGTTGTGAATGAAATTATAAAGAAATATCGTTTAGACGAAATTCTTTCTCCTGAAAATATACAGGCTATTATTTCTTTTATGGAAAAATATGTTAATACTTCAGCAATTGATAGTCAGGAAGTTTTGGATCAATTAAATTCTTTAGCAAAATCTTTTTCAAAAAATTTTGGTTCTTTATTAAAACAAGCCCAGGATTCTGGTTTCTTTGATAAAATTATTCAATTTTTCAAAGACTTATTTGGACGATAAAAGGCATTCAAACGAATGCCTTTTCATTACATTTTTGATAAATTCGAGAAATGAACCAGGGTTCATTGGACATTTCTAAAGCATCTTTAAAATCAAACCATGCTACATCTATATTTTCATCTGGATTATTTTTCAAAATTTGTGTTTCATTTGCCACTAATAAATACGTAACATTTAAATGTAGATGACTCGATACATATTTTCCCTTCTTTTCATGTCCATTTACACATAAAACTTCTAATGAAAAAATATCATTAGATATAGCTTCTACTTTTGTTAACCCACTTTCTTCTTTTACTTCTTGAATCGCTACTTCTAAACAATTTTCATTCCCATCATTATGGCCTCCTAGCCAAGCCCATGAATCATATATTTTATGATACGCCATTAAGACTTTTGTTTTCTTTTCATTTATAACCCAGGCACTGGAAGTTATATGGCATAGAGAATTATCTCTTGTATAGATGTTTTCTTGAGTTTTTAAAGCATGTAATATCAATTCTTTATCTTTTTGTTCCTGTTCATTATATGGAATATATTGTTCAATTTGTGCAATTAAATCCATTTTATCCTACCGTCACTTTTTCTTGTGGAAGTTTCGAATAACTCTTGATATTCGATACAGTTGCATATATAAACGTTAATCCACCGACTCTTCCTAAATACATTAAAACAATTAAAATTAGTCGACTGGAAGTATGTAGAGAAGAAGTTATTCCCATTGACAATCCAACCGTTCCTAAAGCGGATGCGGATTCAAATAAACACGTTAAAATTGGTAAATCTTCAATGACACTAATCGCAATACCACCAATCAAAGAAAAGAAAACATACATCATAAAAATTGTTAACGCATTTAATACAATTTCATCTAAAATTCTTCTTTTAAATACAGTTACATCTCGTTTTTTAAAGAAAATAGAAACCGATGCCAAAACAACTATAGCAAGAGTTGTGACTTTCATACCACCTGCAGTGGATCCTGTTGCACCTCCTACTAACATCATGCAAATCATGATCAAACGACTGGCTTCGCTCATTCCATAGAAATCGACTGTATTAAATCCAGCAGTACGTAAAGTTACGCTTTGAAACATGGAAACCCAGAATTTTTGTGAATAGGTCAAGTCTTTAAATTCATGGAAAAAGAAAAACAAAAATGGAAAAATTAATAAAATCAATGTAGTTGTAATAACAATCTTTGATTGTAAAGAATATTTTTGAAAATGATATTTATGTTTGGCAATATCTGCCCATGTACCAAATCCAATGCCTCCAATCACAATCAATAAACAAATCACAATATTAATCAATGGATTATAGGCATATTTCATTAAAGAACCAGGTGTTGATGGTGTAGAAACAATATCAAATCCTGCGTTACAGAAAGCTGAAATGGAATGGAAAATCGCATACCATATTCCTTTTAATCCATATTCAGGAATAAATTGAATCATTAATAAACAGGCACCAATAAATTCAATGGCAAAAATACAGCGAATAAAGAATTTCGAATAGCGTATGATTCCACCTACATATGGTGCACTCACGGATTCCTGCATTAAAGAACGAGAAGATAACCCTATTTTTTTACCTGATACAATGCCAATTAAAATGGCTAAAGTGACAACACCCATTCCACCAATTTGAACCAGCAATAAAATTATGGCATGACCAAAACTGGTCCAATATGTTGCGGTATTATTCACAACCAGTCCTGTTACACAAGTTGCTGATGTTGCAGTAAATAGTGCATCTACAAAAGAAACATTATTTTTAGATGAAACAGGAAGCATTAATAATAGAGTTCCTAATAAAATAACAAATAAAAAACTAAAAATAATGATGCGCTGGGCATTGAGCTTTTTTCTATATTTCATAAAGAAATTCATATTACTTTAATACCTCTTGATATACTCTCAATACATTTTTATAAAATATTTTTTCTACTTCTTCCTTTGAAAAACCTGCATCCAATAAAGCTTGTTGTAACTTTGGCATATAAGAAGCATCCTGGATTTCCAATTCACAATTGATACCATCAAAATCCGTTCCCAAACCAATGACATCAATGCCTGCTAATTCTTTAATATATTGAATTTGAGCTACCATTGCCTGAATTCGACTCTTTCCGTTGAGTTGATCATGCAACTCTAAAAAATCTCCACAAAAATTCAAGCCCATGACACCGCCTCTTTCTTTTAAAGCCAAAATCATATCATCGGATAAATTACGAGCCACTGGACAAACACTACGAGCATTGGAATGCGATGCCACAAAAGGTTTTGTTGTATGATCAAAGACATCCCAGAAACCAGCATCGTTTAAATGAGATACATCAATAATGATTCCCAAACGCTCCATTTCCTGAATATATCCCATTCCAAAGTCTGTTAATCCATTTACACTGTCAATTCTTTGTAGTAAATTTGGAACCTTAGAATCCATAAAATCTGGATTTACTAATAAATTTGGATAGCCAATTCCGTTTTCATAATTCCAAGTCAAGGCTATCATTCTTACACCCATGCGATAATAATTACGAAGCATAGCTAAATCATCAAAGACTACGCCACCATCTTCTAATGTTAACAAACTCGATAACTTTCCTTCTTTTTCATTTTTTGCTATGTCTTCGTATTTAAAAACAGGGGCTATATATTCTTTATTTTCTTCTAACATTCGATAATAACAATCCAATAAACGCATTGTTTCTCTTTCTGGTATTTCATCTTTTCTTAAATCCGTAAATAACGCAAAATTTTGAAGTAAATAGTTTCCTTTTTTCATTTTTTCAATGTCAATAGAACAAGTATTCTGAAACAAAGAAATGGTCTCTCCTTTATTTTCCTGATTTAATAAAGCTAAAATTGTATCGCAATGCATATCGACTACTTTCATAAAGTCATCTCCTTAAAACTCTTTCATTTTATCATTATTGACCCATAAAAAAAAGTCGAACTCATGTCCGACTTTATTTAACTAATAATTCACAGATTTTTCTTGAATATGCAATTGGATCTTTTATCGCAAATCCTTCAATCAAACAAGCTTGATCATATAAAACTTCTGCCACTTCTTTAACTTTTTCCTGATCATTTTGATAGTAGTCTTTTAATTTTTCAAAGATTGGATGTTTTGGATTGATTTCCAAAATTCTTTCTGCTTTCATTGGCATTGGATTGTCTGGCATATTCGCAAAGACTCTTTCCATTTCAAAAGAAATTCCTTCTCCTGCTGTTAAACAAACAGGATCTTCACTTAATTTTGAAGATAAACGAACTTCACTGACTTCTTTCAAGCTTTCTTTCATGAAAGATAATAAATCTTTATTTTCTTCTTTAGCTTGTTCAAGTGCTTCTTTTTCTTCTTGTGTATCTAAATCCAAATCCCCTTGTGCTGCGTTTTTAAATCCTTTTTCACGATATTGCATAATTGTCTGCATCACAAATTCATCAACATTTTCTGTTAAATATAATACTTCAAAGTCTTTAGATTTCAATGTTTGAACCACTGGCAATTTATCAATTAATTCTAAATCACTTCCAGAAACATAATAAATATCTTTTTGATCCTCTTTCATTCGTTGTACATATTCATTTAATGTTACGAGTTTATTTTCTTTCGAAGAATGGAACAACAATAAATCTTGAAGCTTGTCTTTATCTCTTCCATAGTTATTATAAACACCGAATTTTAAATTGATTCCAAAATTATTGTAGAATGTTTCATAGTCTTCTCTTTCTTTTGTCAACATAGAAGTTAATTCAGAAAGAATTTTCTTTTCAATACGAGATGCAATGACTTTTAATTGATGATCGTGTTGTAACAATTCACGTGAAATATTTAAAGATAAATCTTGTGAATCCACTAATCCTTTCACAAATCGCAAATAATCTGGTAATAAATCTTCGGCATGGTCCATAATAAAGACGCCACGACAATATAATTGTAATCCACGTTTATAATCGGCGTTATAGAATCCTTGTGGAACTCTTGAAGGAATATACAATAAGGCATTGAAGCTGACATTTCCTTCTACATTAAAGTGAATTGTTCGAAATGGATCGGCATAATCATAAAAATGATCTTTATAGAATTGATTGTATTCTTCCTGAGTAATTTGTGATTTTGCTCGTTTCCATAAAGGAACCATGGAATTGAGTGTTTGTTCCTCTAATACTGTTTCATATTCTGGTTGTTCATTGTCTTGTGTTCCTTCTTTAACTTTTGATGTTTCAACCATCATATGAATTGGATAACGAATATAATCTGAATATTTCTTTACCAATTCTTTTACTTTATATGTTTCTAAATATTGTGAATAATCTTCATTGTCTGTATCTTCTTTTAAAGACAAAATGATTGTTGTTCCGTGTTCTTCTTTTTCAGCAGGTGTAATTTCATAACCATTTACACCATCACTTTCCCATTGAACAGATGGACATCCTTCTTTTTTAGAAATAACTTTAATATTTTGTGCAACCATGAAAGCTGAATAAAAACCAACACCAAATTGACCAATGATATCAATATCAGCATCTGATTTTTCTTGTTTTTCTAATTCTTCTTTGAAAGCCAATGAACCAGATTGGGCAATGGTTCCTAAGTTTTCATCTAAATCTGTTTCGTCCATTCCAATTCCTGTATCTGAAATTGTCAATGTACGATTGTCTTTGTCTAATTCTAAACGAATTTCTAATGCGTTTGAATCTACGTGTCCTTCATTTGTGAAATAATATTTATCAATCGCATCACTTGCATTTGAAATCAATTCACGCAAGAAAATTTCTTTATGCGTATAAATAGAATTGATCATTAAATCTAAGATTCTTTTTGATTCAGTTTTAAATTGTTTTTGTGCCATAGTATCACTCCCTTTAAAATAAAAATTAGCACTCTTTTATAACACGTGCTAATTCTATCACTACTTTTTGGCACTGTCAACATTTGAGTGCTATTTTTTTAATTTTCATTGACCTCTGCCAAAATCAAATTCGGATTTCGATCCATTATGCTTTTGATTGTATATGTACTATTGAACAACAATAAATAATTGCCTTTAAAGTCCTGTAACAACTTCGCATCCAATGAAATTTTTAATGACTTAATATCTAGATTTTCATTTTTGATCCATCGAACGTATTGATACGACAAAGACTCACGAATAATTTCAACATTGTATTCTTGTTTCAAACGATGTTCTAATACTTCAAACTGAAGAACCCCAACAACACCTACATATACTTTTTCAACTCCAGTAGAAGGTTCCTGATAAATTTGAATCGCACCTTCCTGAGCAATTTGTGATACCCCTTTGACAAATTGTTTACGCTTTAATGTATCTTTTTGAATGACTAACTCAAAATGTTCTGGTGCAAAGGTTGGAATGTTGTCATATGTTACTTTCATTTTTGGATCACAAACCGTATCTCCAATAGAGAAAATACCCGGATCAAATACACCAATAATATCGCCTGCATAGGCTTCATCTATAACTTCACGATCTTGGGCCATCATTTGCTGGGGTTGAGATAATTTCATAGTTTTATTTCGTTGTACATGATATACATTCATATCTTTATCAAATCGTCCTGAACAAATGCGCATAAAGGCAATTCGATCTCGATGTGCTTTATTCATATTGGCTTGAATTTTAAACACAAAGGCTGAAAAAGGTGATTCAACTGGATCAATAATCTGGTCTTTGGCTTTTCGTGCTAATGGAGATGGTGTCATTTTTAAGAAGTTTTGTAAAAAAGGCTCCACACCAAAATTTGTTAAAGCTGAGCCAAAAAAGACAGGTGTCAATTGTCCATTATGTACTTGAGATAAATCAAATTCATAGCTGGCTCCATCTAATAATTCAACATCCTCAATTAACTGATCCGTTAATTCTTCGCCAATCAATTCATATAATGTATCAGGATTGTCTAAAGACACTTCGATTTTGTCTGCTTTTTTCTTTCCTCTTTCACTATTATCAAAAACCAGCAAATGTTTTTTATCTCGATCATAGACTCCTTTAAATCGGTCACCTGAACCAATCGGCCAATTGACTGGATACGTTCCGATTCCAAATTCCGTTTCTAATTCTTCCATTAAATCAAATGGATTTTTAGCTTCTCGGTCCATTTTATTGATAAAAGTAAAAATAGGAATGTGACGCATTGCACAGACTTTAAATAATTTTCGAGTTTGTGGTTCGATTCCTCGTGAACCATCAATAACCATAACCGCACTATCGGCTGCCATTAATGTTCGATATGTATCTTCTGAGAAATCCTGATGACCTGGCGTATCCAGAATATTGATACAAAAGTTATCATATTCAAACTGCATAACGGAACTAGTCACTGAAATTCCTCTTTGTTTCTCAATTTCCATCCAGTCAGAAACAGCATGTTTTGAATTTTTCTTTCCTTTTACGGCTCCGGCCATTTGAATGGCTCCTCCGTATAGTAAAAACTTTTCCGTTAATGTGGTTTTTCCAGCATCTGGATGAGATATAATCGCAAATGTTCTTCTTCTGTTAATTTGTTCTTTTATGTTCATATGTGTCCTCTCAAGTCCAAGTTGTAATATACCATAAATAAAGCCTTTTTAAAATCTTTTTATGTGTTACAATGAATTTATAGAAAGAGGATAGAAACATGAATAAAACATTAAAAAAAGGATTGGCTTCCGGACTGGTTTTGTTTCTGATTTGTGGATGTTCTTCTAATGAAGAAGAAAATAAAACTTCTTCACTTAAATCCATTGAACTGGAATTAGATGATGATAATAAATATTACACAAAAGAAACCATTGAAGTCGAAATTGATACCAATCCAGATTATCAATTAACAGAAGATGATTTTTCTTTATTTGGAGGCGAAATTGAAGTAAAAAAAGACACGGCTTATTTAACATTTAAAAGCGCAGGTACTTTCCATGTTTATGCACAAGTTGATGATGTTAAATCCAATACATTAACAATTACAATTAAATCTAGCACATCAAGTAGCACGACTTCTAAAACGAAAGAAGAAATAGAAGATAATAAAGAGGATGAAAAAGAAGAAGTTGTAGAGAAAAAAGATAAAAATGATTTAACAGACTGGGAAAATTTAAGAGATGCGGATAGTTCCAAAGTAATTTCTTCACAAGATGTTATCAATGCCAAAGGTACATATACAGATCAGACATTTGCGATGGAGGGTTATGTTCCGTTGGATGGAGATGGAACTTATATGGAGACCAGTGATGGACAAAGAATTTCTTTGACTGGATTGGAAATTGAATATACGGGTAAAATTCGTGTTTATGGAACTTTTGATGGAAATAGTTTTAAAGTTCGTACATATTGTGCTTATTCCAATACCAAAGTAAAAGAGCAGGACGATTAGTTATCCTGCATCTTTTTTGCATTTACAACAAGTTGAACTGGAGCAACCAATACAATGGGCTCCTTTTTTCTTTTGTATAACTAAATATCGAATCGCTATAAATAATAAAACAGCGATAATTAGTATTGCAATGACATCTGCCATATTAACCTTCTTTCTTTAATTCCAGATTTGTTTTATGAATACGATAAAGGATAATAAATATAAAACATAATACCGAAATCAATCCAGGAACAAATCCAGCACCTAATTGATGCGTTGTCAAAAGTGTTCCAACTTGATATACGACAAAACCAACACTATATCCTGTTCCCATTTGTAGTCCAATAGCGGCCCACAACCATTTAGAGCTTTTCATTTCTGAATTCATAGCGCCTAAAGCCGCAAAACAAGGTGGAGTATATAAGTTAAACATTAAATATGCTAAAGCCGCTACTTTAGTAATAGCCATTGTAGTGGCCACTACGTTTCCACTTCCTACCAGCACTAATTCTTCTGTATCAATAAAACTAGATAAACCATAACATACAGCTAAAGTTCCGACAACATTTTCTTTGGCAATAAAACCTGTAACCGAAGCTGCTGCTAATTGCCAAGCGCAAACGCCTGTAATTGGAATGAGTAAATAGGCGATTGGAGAAGCAATGGAAGCTAATATAGAAGTCGATTCCATACCGGCTTGTACGACTTGGAACGACCAAGTAAAGGATTGCATGATTTGTACAACCGTATTACAAACCAAAATAATGGTTCCTGCTTTGATAATATAGGATTTTCCTCTTTCTAACATAGAAATCACTGCACGTTTTAGACTTGGAATTTTATATTCCGGTAATTCAATGATAAAAAAGGATTTACGGTATTTATAACCTGTGATGGCTTTAATAATCAATGCGCCTAATAAAATCAGTAAAATACCTACAAAATACATTAACGTACCAATCCATGGTATATCACTAAAAAATGCTCCGGCAAATAAAGCAATTACAGGTAATTTAGCTCCACATGGCATAAATGGTGTTAACATAGCAGTAGCTCTTCGTTCTCTTTCGTTTCGAATGGTACGACAAGCCATAATACCTGGAATCGCACATCCTGTTCCAATGACCATAGGAATAACAGATTTTCCAGATAATCCAACGCGTTTAAAAATGGGATCAAGAACCACAGTGGCTCTTGCCATATATCCACAATCTTCCAAAAGAGCAATTAGAAAATACATAACCATTACAAGTGGAAGAAAACCTATCACGGCTCCTACTCCTCCAATGATTCCATCTACAATTAAAGATTGTAAAAATGGGTTCGCATTTTCTAATAAAGCACTGACATAATCCTGAAATGTTTCAATCCATCCTGTTAAGATATCCGCTAGCCATGGTCCAAAAGTGGATTGTGAAATATAAAAGACAAGAAACATAACAAGTGCAAAAATGGGAATTCCAATCCATGGACTTGTGATAATATCGTCTAAAGCGTCTTGTTTGTTTCTCTCTTTGGTTTTAGTTTTACGAACTTCTACACTTTTGACAATTTCATTCACAAAATTAAAACGATCTCGATCTGCTTTTTCGACTTCTTCTTTCGATGAGTGATCGTATTTTTTAGATTGATAAGGAACTATTTGTTGTTTTCCACAAATTGAAATTGCTTTTTCAATAACTTCTTTTAATCCGGAACTTGTAGTAGAAATGGTTTTAATGACTGGACAATTTAATTTATTTGATAATAAGGCTTCATCAATTTTGATATCTTTTTTTAAATTGATGTCATTTTTATTGAGTGCAACCACCAACGGTATTCCTAATTCCAATAATTGCGTTGTGAAAAATAAGCTTCGACTTAAATTAGTCGCATCCACAATGTTTATGATGACATCTGGATTTTCACTTTGAACATATGAACTCGTTATACTTTCTTCTGAAGTAAACGGTGACATAGAATAAGCCCCTGGTAAATCCACAATGATGCATTCATCATGGATAGAAGAAAATATCTTTTTTAATTTGCTTTCACGTTTATCTACTGTAACGCCAGCCCAGTTTCCAACTTTTTCATTTTTCCCTGTTAAAGCGTTATACATGGTCGTCTTACCACTATTGGGATTTCCTGCTAATGCGATTCTCATACTATTCCTCCTATTAGTTAAGACTAACTTACTTTCCAAAAAAATGGATTTCTATATTAAATAGAAATCGCTTGCGCTAAGTCCAAATCAATGTTATAGCGTGCATCTTTTATAGAAACAACAATTCCGTTTTTCTTATGTGAAAGAACTGTGATTGTTTCTCCACTATAACATCCCAATGAAAACAAAAATGAATTCAATTCTTCATCTTTGGTTTCAATTTTTTTGATTTTATAATCCTGTCCAATTGCTGCATCTTTTAAATTCATAAATTAGTCCTTTCTAACTATCGTTAGTTTACTATGACTAACTCACAAAGTCAAATAAAAAGTCGAAAATATTCGACTTTTTATATACTTGAGTTACAATAAACAATCATTCGATTTTGAAAGCCATTCTTTTACCTGGAATATACTACATTCAACAAATGATGCGATTTTTTCTTCGCTCATTCCTTCTATTTTAAGTTTATAAGCTATTTTCATTTTTTCTTCAAGTTTTCCTATGGATATACCTTCAGCTTTTCCTTTTGCCTCTCCTTGAACTAATCCTTCCAGTCTTCCACTTTCTCTTATTTCTTCCATGATCTCACACATGTTTTGTACCTCCATA
>NZ_JBJEEY010000018.1:0-19708 GCF_051873555.1 Floccifex sp.
GGTGCTGTAACCCCTCGAATTTGTAAAAACTCAACTATTCGTTACAGCCCCTTATTTTGTTTGAATTTTTTGTTGAATATTAGTTAATTCCATTAACGTATCATCGCTATGATTAATAACAATTCGATATATTTCTGCATCAAGCTGCGATATAATTTCATCATATTGAGTAAATAAATCCATCGGTGTTCCCTGCTTCATTACTTCATCTAACATGATAAACTGAAAGTTAGAATCTCCTGGACTATCATCGGATAATAAATTCATCGTTTCTTTTGAACTTGCCACGCTTTGTAGAACAGGAACACCCTGGGATAGTGTAATAATTTCATTTTGGCATTCTTCACTATATGTTAATTCTTTTAAAAATTCCCATGCAATGTCTTTATTTGAACTAAAACGAGAAATTCCCATGGAAAGTGTATTGATTTGAGATGTATTGTCTCCGTGTATACCAGAAGGAAGCATAAGAGCATCCCATTCAAAGTTGGAATATTTTTTTACTCGCCATGGATAAGGTTTATAAGCTCTATATTCACTGAATTCCATCGGACAGAAGGCCACTTTTCCTTCATCAAAATCTTGTGAATTGACTTCAATATTTTGATTCAAGGCAATGAGTTTTTTCATAAAATCAATGCTTTCAACCATTTCTGTAGAATTCAAATGAAGATTTCCGTTTTCATCCATGATATCACAGTTATTGGAATGCGCTGCCAATAACCAGTCATAGCCATAGACACCAAATTGATCTAAATACCCGTCTCCATCTGTATCTTTCGTAACTTGCTGGCAAATCGAATAAAAATCCGACCATGTCCATGTATTATCAGGAAGAGCAATGTTTTCGTTTTCTAACAATGTTTTATTGACATACATTAAAGTGGGTACACTTTCAAATGGCAGTGCATATTGACACTCTTTGTATTGTCCAGCTTTTAAACTGGATTGATAAAATGCATTTTCATCGATTTCATCCATATAAGATTCTAGATTCAATAATAAACCAGTTTGCGCAAACATACCAAAACTCTCCGATGGAACCATAAACACATCGGGTATGTCTTGTTGCAGAGACTTTTCTAAAATCCATTCCACATAGTCTTCTTTGGTGATCCCAGAAATTAGTTTTACCTTAACATTTGGGTGTTTTTTTTCAAAACGAGCAATGGCATTTTCATAAATTTGGTAACAATCCCCATTGGGAACGTCCCAATTACTGCCTGCAAACATGCCAAAGGTTATAGTAATGTTTTTTTTGGATTGGTAATTCGTAAATAATAGAACACTAAATCCTATCGCAAAAACCAGAACAATTTTAGTTATTTGTTTCATCATGACCTCGTTGGAAATTTTTGTCCATTTTCTTTCCACTTTGCAGATACCAAATTGCCAATTGTGTTCGATCTCGTAATTGAAGTTTATCCAGAATTACGCTCAAATAATTTCGAATGGTTCCTTCTGAAAAATGCAAATGAACCGCGATTTCTTTATTTGATAGACCATCGGCTACTTTTTCAATAACTTTCCATTCCGTTTTTGATAAATCGGATACATTTCCTTGTGGATGTAAAGCAGGCTCTTGTTTATTTTCGTGATTAGCCATTTCTGAAAAAAGTTTAATAGCTTTTGCAGCTACTCTTGGATGAATAATACTTCCTCCTTCATAAACAGTCTGAATGGCTTTACTTAATTCATCTAAAGACGATCCTTTTAATAAATATCCACTGGCTCCAAATTTCAAAGCGTTATAGATATATTCATCGTCGTCAAAAGTCGTTAATACGATGATATTAATTTGAGGATATTTTTCTTTGATACATTTTGTACAATTAACGCCATCCATTTCTGGCATTCGAATATCCATTAAAATTATGTCAGGAATTTCTTTTTCAATGCTGGTTAATACATCTTTTCCATTACTGACTAAATCAATGATTTTAAAATTGGGATTGCTGCTTAAAATAATTTTTAGGCTTTCACGAAGTAGTTGCTGATCATCAGCGATAATAATTTTGATCATGTGATGTCTCCTGTTCTTAATGGAATTTCGGCAATAATAATAAATCCATCATATCCATATACTTGTAAACGACCTTGTAGAATTTCAATTCTCTCTTTCATGTGATGTAATCCAAATCCTTCTTCTATTTGTTGACATCCTATTCCATCATCTTCAATGATGATGACCAATTTAGATTTGTTGTCTTCATAAGCAAAGGATACAAAAATATTTTTAGCTTTTCCGTGTCGAATCGCATTGGTCAAGCCTTCTTGTACAATTCGATAAATAACTTCATCCATGTCTTGTTGAAAGCTTAAAGCATCAATGTGATAAACGAATTTAATGTTTACATTCGATACTGTTTCAAAATCAAGAATCAATCTTTCCAATGCTTCTTTTAATGTGAATCTCTCCAAGGCATCGGGTCTTAATTTTTCAACTGAACGACGAACATCTGTTAAACCTTGACGAGCTGTTTGCGATAATATGGATAGTTGTTTTTTTGTAGCTTCTTTATCTATGTCCATAATCACAATGGCCGCATCAATTCCTACAGATAGTCCTGTTAATGTATGTCCCAATGTATCATGGATTTCACGGGCCAATCGATTTCGCTCTTTTGTTTCTCCCATTTTTTCTTGTAAAACAGCATATTCTTCTAATTGCTGATTTAAGTGCTGGAGCTCTTCATTTAAGGCTTTGATTCGTTTGTTTTCATCTAATTCAAAGACCATAATCGAAAAAATTTCAAGAATGAAGAGAATCATATTCAGTGTATTTAAAACACTGTCAATAAAATTCAAAAACAGTCTTCCTTTGCTGGAATACCAGGAAATGTATTCGCTTAAGGGAATGGAATGAAAAATGGGTAATATATTGGAATTAGAAACCACATACAATAGAATTCCCAATCCTAAAAACATATATAAGTCTTTATTGTCTCTGTGCCGATATAAAATAAAGACGATAAAGAGTAACACAATCGAATTACTAGATAATTGTAAAAAATAAACAATCAAGGCACAACATATAAATGATAAACCAGTGAGTATTCGACTTTGAATAATCGTAATTGTTTTTCTTTTTTCAATCCACATAAGTAAAACAAATAGAAAAAAGAATATATTCACTAATACTATTGTTTGTGTATAAGAAAAAAAGGGAATGGTGCCTATGGTTTGAATGAATTCACTAGCTTGCTGGGTAGCGATTATTTTATTGGTTGTAACATAAATAATCATTCCAATAAATTCTATGTGAATGAAATTAATACAGACTAAAATCAAAAATAAAGCCCGAGTAAAGTGTCCATAATTTATTTTTTTTGTATTCATTATTGCCACCCCGTCAATGAAAAGTCATCAATGTTTTCAGATGTAATCAATGACACTGAAATTTTTGTTTCTTTTGATTCTAATGGTTTCTTTTCGAGTAACTGGTACGCAATTTCAATGGCTTTTTGTCCCATTTGAATGGGAAATTGAGCCGAAGTCGCTCTCATTTTTCCATCCTTAATTAATACCTTTGTTTCAGGCGTTCCATCTACTCCATAAACCAGTATATCCGTTTTTCCATAATCTTCTAAAGCAGCCAATGCACCCAAAGCACTTGGATCATTTAATGCCATAATTACATCAAAAGAAATTCCTTCATTTAATATAGAAAAAATACATGGCATCGCATTTTCCAGTTGTCCTTCACATTCTTTTCTGGCAACTATATTATATTCGGGATATGGTTCAACGGTATCTACAAAACCTTGAATACGAGACGAACCCGAAGCAGTTTGTGAATGCTCTAATAGAACAATATTTGCACTTTCTTTTTGTGTCATCATATCTTGTGCAGCTAAAACACCTGCTAAATAATTATCGGATGTAACAGTATAACTGACATAGTCATTGGAATCTAAATTTGTATCTACCGCAATGACAATAATGCCTTTTTGTCGACATTCTTCTAGTACGTCATGGAGTTTGGTACTATCTATGGGATTGACAAATAATACATCGACATCCATTTGAATTAAACGTTGAATATGTTCAATTTGTTTGTCAACACTTAAAGCGGGATCCATTGTATAGAGTACATCCCCTCTTTGGATGATTTCATTTTCAATTTCTTCGTTAATAACTTCAAAGAAAGGGTTATTCATTGTCATATATGTGGCCCCAAATTTAATGGGTTCTTTTGTTTGATTTTGTAGATAAAAGAAAGATGATTTTTGTAGAAAAGAATATCCTGTTAATACAAGTAACAGCGATAAAACAATAATCATACATTCAATAATTCTAAATTTATCTTTCATATTTTTTATTTTATCAATGTCTTTTTATCAATGCAACTAAACGTATGTACTCATTATTTATAATAAAAGTGTGATTTATATCACATTTTTATTATAAATAATATGAAGGAGTGGTTCTATGGAACAATTTATTTTAAATGATTTACTGAATCTAACTATCGTCAGCCATTAATTTTAAAAGGTGTTCAATAAGCGGGTAAAACCTGGATTTTGAATAAATTCGGAAAGCGTTATTATGAAAATATAGCTTATTTCAACTTTGATGAAAATGAAGAATATAAGCAGTTTTTTGAAACTACAAAAGATGTAAATCGTATTTTACAAAATCTCATGATGGCTAGTGACAGAAAATTGTTCCAAATTCTTATCATTTTTGATGAGGTACAAGATTGTCCAGATGTTATTAATTCCATGAAATATTTTTGTAAAAATGCACCACAATATCATATTGCCTGTGCCGGTTCTTTACTTGGAATTGCTTTGGCAAAGCCTTCTTCTTTTCCAGTGGGAAAAGTTAATTTCATGCAAATGGATCCTATGACTTTTCCTGAATTTTTATTAGCGAATGGTGATAGAAATTTAGCTGAATATTTAGAATCTATGAAATCTTTGAAACAGGTTAAGAAAAAATTAATTCGTAAACAAATTATTATTGGTTTATCCTCTATTGTTTTATTCATTGTTCTTGGTTTAGGCATTATAACAAGTTTAAAAAAAGATATTGAAATTGTGAATCCAGATAATAGTATTTCCGTTTCTATGATTAATAATTCATTAACAACTCGACTTCAAGGAAGTCGTATTTGTGAAGCAACCATTAAAAGAGTTTCAATTTCCTCAAAAAATTATTTATTCTTTTTTGTTAAGAATTCAAAATGGGATGCATTAACTACCAATGATGAAATCTATTCTGAATTAATTCTTTGTCCAGAAAATAGAAATGCTGATAAAATTGATTCAGTTTATTATTTTATAGGAGATTATGAAGGACTTGAATCATTAAATGAAAAAGATCTTCAAAACATAATAAATGATTCTACACTTCTTTGGAAAAAATAAGGACCTGGAATTTTCCAGATCCTTTATTTCTTATTTACGATGTTTCTTTTTATAGACTAGAATAGCTGCTATACCTGTTAAACTAGAAACCATAGCTGTTGTCCATACTTTTAAATGCGATGTCACACCTGTGTTTGTATCTTTTTTATTGGATTGACTTTCTTTATCATCTGAAGGTTTTAAATCTTCTTTTTGTTTCTTGGCCAAAGCATTTTTAGCTTCTTGTAGCTCTTGGATACATGCATCAACTTCTTCTTGTGTACCAGATTCCAGATAACTTTGTGCTTTTTGAAGTACTTTTTCTAATTCTTTCCAAGACTTAGATGTATAGTCATCTTTATTTAAAGTAGAGATATCCATTGCCTGTTTTAAAGCTTGTACATTTACTAAAGCTTTTTTAGCTTCTTCAATGGATTTAATATGTTGTGCTATTTCTTCTTGTGTAGTTGTTTCATCTGCTAAAGCTTGTTTGGCATTATAGATAGCATCTTTATATGCCTGTACACTCTTTGTTGTATAGTTTTCTTCCACAATTGTTTCTTCTACAAGACTTGTTAAAGTATTCCAACTGGCATCTTTGACAATAAAATTCTTAAAGGAAACATTTCCATCCCATAGTCCTAATCCTACATATGGATTTTCATTGAAGAAGTCCATCGTCGAATCAAATGTATATTCAATGACTTTCTGATCATCAATGATCACAATAATTTGATTGTTTGTCTTTTGAATCTGTACATGATGATATTCATTGTCATTGATGGCTTGATCTAATGTTCCTGTGGCATAATTTCCACCACCAAAGGCAAACAGACGAACTTCTGTTCCGTTTGTGAACTGAACGGAATAAGCACCTCCATTATCATGTGGATTGCTTCCATTTGGTGCAGCTACAAAGGCATTGACAAGTCCTTTGTCGTATTTAATATCAAAATCCATTGTATATTCACTGGAAGCCAATGGAGACTGTGATAAATAATAGTCATTGCTTCCTGTGTTAGATACTTTTAATTCATCTTCTTCAATTGTCCAGTTACCGGATACACCTTCTAAATCTTTTACATTTGTCTTGAAGTTATTGTTGGCAACTGTCACTTTAATTTCTTTAGAAATATCATCGGCTTTAACTGTAACAGTGGCTTCTCCTTTTAATATAGCTTTTAATGTAATGACTCCATTTTCAATGGATGCTTTTACAATCTTGGAATCAGAAGATTCTACACTGATTTCACTTTCAACTTCCGTTGGTACCAGCCATGCATTAATGGTTGTTGTATCTCCTGTATAAAGATGTACATTTGTACTGTTTAATCCAATATCCACTGGTTTTGTTGGTGTAGTTTTATCTTTCCAGATGGTCTTCATTGGATACACAGTAATATCTGCTTTACTATCCTGTCCCAATGAATAGACTTCTAATCCATTACTTGTCGCTGACGGGAAGATTTGAGCAGCTCCTGTTACACTGTAATTGGATGTAAAGGCTTCGACACTGGCTCGGTCTACATAAATATGTAAGTCAATGCTTCCATCGCTGTTTCTTGTCACATTGGATTGATTCATCACATTCAGACTGGAGCGAATGATTGTTCCTGACTGGCTTCGATCAATGGTCATTGTCTGATTATTCAAATTGTATTTGATAACTGTCTTTTCACCGTTTCCAACACGTACATTAAATCCAACTTCCGTTGTTGCTTCTCCTGGTACAAAGTGGGCTACGATTTCATACGAAGATTCATTGAAGTCTTTGAATAAATCATTGGAGGCACTGATTGTTTCATTATTTAATGTGATGGCTTTTTCTGTATCTCTTAGTTTTTCATATTCATTGATAGGTGTTTGCGTCAATATATAGTTTCCATTTGAATCCAAACTCAATCCCAACTGTAGATTTAAATTAAATGTTCCATTGAAATCCTGTCCCACTGTATCCGCTACTGCATTGCAGAATCCATCGGCCCATGTATTCATCCAGTTGACTTCAATAATATCAGGAATCGTTGGATTGATTGAAGTTCCAAAGTCCTGTACATAATATGTCATGGCAGCATAGGAATCATTTCCAAAGTTCATGATACCATCACTTGTTTTATAGGCTTCATCTGGTACAAATGTCCAGTTTCCATCGACTTCTTTAAAATCACCAATCTTATAGTAGCGTCCACCTCTGGACAATACCCATTTTGTCGTTCCTTCGTATTGGATTGGATATAAATCAGGACATTCTGTATGTAAATCGGCATACGTGGATTCACATTCCCAGTCCACTAAGTTTTTAGAAGAATAAATACGAAGTGGTCCACCGGCTACAACCATAAACCATTTTCCTTCATATTTGAAGACTTTTGGATCTCTGAAGTCTGGTACATTCAATGGATCGTTGACCCAGTCGGCAACAACCAGATCTGTTTTTGTCCACGTGTTTCCATCTTTTGAAGTTGCCACCTTGATTCGCTGTCCATTTCCATCCGCTGTGATAAAGGCAACCAGTCCACCCTGATTTCCTTCTCCAAATAATCCAGATGTGTTATTTTCATCCACAACGATACATCCAGAGAACATGGCGCCATTGGCATCTGGATACAGTGCAATTGGCTGATCTGTCCAATGAATCAAGTCTGTACTTGTGGCATGGGCCCAGTGCATTGGTCCCCACTTTGTATCATCATAGAACTGATAAAACATATGGTAGACACCGTTATAGTAAACCAGACCATTTGGATCGTTTGCCCATCCTTCTTTGACGGAATAATGATACTGGTCTCTATATGTTTCATTGTAGTAGATTTCATCGTCTTTATATCGATGCACATTTACTCGATAGGCAACCGGTGCAATCATTCCATCTTTTTTGGCAGTTGAAATAACTGTTAAATAATTAATACCATCCTGGATTGGAATACTATCTTCTGTTGTATATTGATTTCCATTTTCATCTTTAATGATAACAGAACTATTTCCTGTACAATTCAATTTTACAGATTCTACTTCATGTTCTACATATTGAATAAGCATTGGCTCTGTTGAACGGAACTGTGAAGAATCGGTAATAGCACGGGATCCTTTATCTGTTTCTACTGTGATATCCGATAATAATGGATTAAAGCTATCATCAAATTCTTTATAGTATGTATTCTGGAAAGTCACTTTTGAATTGAAGTTCAACAATCCAAAATAACCAGAAGTCAATACCGTTGTCTGTCCTAGATCATCTCTTTGAAGTGTATAATCTCCCAGACTGGCTACCAGCTGGTCATTGACATAATATAGAATCCATTCATTATAAGCGACTACTTTTAGTGTATAAGTATCTGTTTTTCCCACTGTTTTTTCTGTAATTAATTGATTGGCATTATTGGCCTGCCAGCGCCAGAACTTGACATTTCCATTTTCGGCATTGACATTGACCGCATATGATTCTTTATTTCCTAAATCATTATTGCTTCTAAATACTAAAGCTGCACAACCTATATTCGAATCAAATTTGATATCTGTCTGATATACAAAGTTAGAACCTGTAACTTGTGATACCAGGAAGGCATCGCCTTTGTCTGTGGCATCGCTATATAAACCATTTTCATTAATTTTCCATGTTCCATTGTTGTAGGCCAGATTACTTAAATTTGTTTTGAATCTTTCATCTAATTCCAGTTCTGTCAAATCACTGGAAAAATCACTTCGATCGGTAAACTGCACATTGGAGAATGTTGCCTGAGAATTAAAGGACAACAAACCAACATAACCACCTTCCCAGTTGGAAATCGTTCCAGTAATTGTAGAAACATTAGAGGAATCGACATTACTAAACGAATATGTGAATTCACCGTTTTTCTTCATTTCGACTTTTAAATGAAGAGGCTGTGTAATATCAATATTCATATTATTTTTGGTTTCATTTGTCATGCCTGTATCACTGAATCCGGTACCAAATACACGGAATAAATCATTATTTCCCATTCTTTGGGAATCTAAGTTAGCACAATACCATTTCAGACCTGGGTTTGCCTTATTTTGTACTCCAAAGACCAGTCCAGCGGATTGAATGACATTGGTTCCTGTAAACTGTAAGTCCGCTTCCCAGATAAAGTCATTGGCCTTTGTTTCTGTATCTAATATCGCAAAGTGATCACCACCTGAATTTGCCAAAGTGATATTGTTTTCATCAATTGTCATTGGACTCGATCCAATATTGATAAAATTCGTTTCATATGGAGAAGATTCCACTGGTGTTGTCACTGTGATATTGGAAAAAGAAGCACTACTATCAAATGCCAAAGCCCCTAAATATCCACCTGTATAATTTGTGAGTGCGGTAGATACTGTATGCGTATTTGTTTCATTATTACCCACAGAGAAAGTAACAATTCCTTCTTCTGTAACATCTAATTTCATATGGATTGGCTGTGTTTTATCAATATCATTAATTGGTGTATAATTCGCGTTAGCACCTACACTAGCTCCATTGACACTGAATACACGAATCTGTCCCTTTCCATCGTTATCATTAAAATTAAAGTTAGCCCCTAACCAGCTGCTTGCAGGATTATTTGGATCTTGAATTCCAAAAGTTAAAGCGGCACTGTTTCCAGTGATTAAATTGACATCAGCTTCATAAGTAAAAGCATTAACAGATGAAATACCACTTAAAATCGTATGTGCATCTCCTGGTAGTCCATATATAGTTGTTCCTTCTACATTGGCATAACCTTGTTTCAATGAATCTCCCTGGATTGTGATATTTGAGAACACAGCAGTGGATGAATAAGTCATAAAGCCAAAATCTCCACCATTATAATTGTCATTTAAATCACCTTCACAAACTAATATGTTATTAATGAAATACTGTAGATGTTTATTTTGTACAACTACTTTCATATTAAATGTTGATGTTAAATCAATGGCATTGTCTCTAAAGAAAGTATTCGCACTTCCTTTTTCACCTGGACAACCCAAATCATTGTTGAGTCCATATCCCCAGACACGTGCTGGAACATTCCAGTCAATTTTTCCATGGACATTGGCTTTTAATGAATCATTTGTATCACCACTTCGAATTCCAAATACCAAAGCTGCAGATTGTTGTTCGTCTGGATTGGTAAAAGTAACATCGGCACTGAAGGTAAAATTGGTTTGTGCCTGTACTGTAGATAGTCTTAGAAAATTGTTGTCTCCTGTATTATTCACAACAACTTGACCAATTCTAGATTCTAGACTTGAAACATTTTGTGTTTGTGTACTCTTTGCCTTATTTTCCTGGGCATTAAGTACAATTGGGGTATATACAATCATTCCATTTAACAACATGGAAGCCGATATAGCCCCTTGTAAAGCTTTTTTAAACATCTCTTCTCTCCTTTAATTGTAAATTTTATCAATGTTATTGTAAATTTTTGTAGATTTCATTTAAAGTAAAGATTGTCACAAACAAATATGACATTTGTCACATAAAAAAAAGGACTGCTTGTTGCAGTCCAAATATTTTTATTCAAAACCTAATTTCTTTCGTAATTCATGATAAATATCATAGGCTTTATGATCCATTTTAATCACATAATCATCACTTTCAGGGTGAATTGGCCACCATACTTGTCCTAAGAACGGATTGTATTTTGCCTGTGCTCCATATGTCCATGCGTCTTTGTAACATTCCAATGCCCAGTGTCCACCTTGTACAACGGCATTTATAGACATATCAAATTCATAGCCTTCATGTGATTTCCAGCGAATTGGTGTATAAATATCTTTAATTTCTGTGGCCAGACATTCTCCACCATGGAATTGTGCAATTTTTTGTAAATCTTCAATTGTCAGTTCTTCTAAAGATTTAGATTCATCGTATCCATGATCCAAATATGTTTCTTCTTCACTTGGATGGAAGAATTCATAATGATCCCAATCTGGAATTGCTTCCAATTGTTCTTTTGAACCAAAGAAAGCTTTAATCCAATCTTCTTCATTATTTTCAATCATCCAGTATGTTCCCATTCGCTTACGGCCAATCATTTTATTGTTTTCTTTCATTTGCTGAGCTGTTGGAAACATTGCAGCAATCATTGGATTTCTTGCCATTCTTGCCATTTCATCTTTGACAGATGCCCAATATTGTTCAGCTGGAATACATCTAAAATGAAGAATATCATCTAAGTCTTTGGAATCTGTATAGTATTGTCCATGGAAGTTGTATTTTGCGACACGATTGGATTCATGAATGTCTTTTAATCCAATGCCAAAGGCACCTAAATTAATATCCATTAATTCCCAAGTCGTTAATCGATACCCTTCTCCACTACTCAAGTTATAGGCTTTACGCCAGAAAGATTCAGGTACCCAGTCTTCACATAAGTTAGCCATACAAATACCTGATTCAATGGAAGTTGACCATTCCAATACGTTATTTGGTGGCTGATGTGTAATAATTGGTAGACTACCAGCTGCTTCATTGGATGGGTGTTGACCTGTTTGGCGAATGCTGACCCAGTGTTTTAATCCACTATCGTATAAAGCCGCTTCACTGAATACTTTACTCAATGCATAGTAATCAAAAATAGATGGACAAATTGGATCGCCAACACGTCCAAATTGAATTGGTACAGCTCGATATCCTGTCATAGCTACGGTTCCAACATACGCAAAATGAACTTTATCTGGATCTGGTTGTGCTTTAATGGCTTTAATGATATTTAAAGTCGATCCAATGTTTGTATACAGTGTTTCTTCTGGATAATCATCGGCCATTGGTGAAACCATTGCCCCAATATGCAATACATAATCCGCTCCTGTTACACATCTTAAAATCGTATCGTAATCCGTCATATCGCCCCAAATGATTTCTAAACTAGGTTGACGATATTTTTTCATCAATTCACGGTTTTTCTTTGAGTCACGTACCAGAGCACGTACATTAAAACGAGATGAACGAGCCAATAATTGTTTCAGCGTTTCTTGTCCCATGGTTCCACTCGCACCTGTTAAGAAAACCACTTTATTTGGTTTTAGAGCGTCTCTATGAACGTCTTCTTTATCAAATGTCATTGCCACATCAAAGGCTTCTCTAACGGCATTTAAAGCACGTCTGGCACCATAAGCATCTCCAACGCAGAAATACGCAACTTCATTATCATAACAGCTTTGTTCCAATGCACTTGTATTTCTTGATTTAGATCCAATAGCAACAATAGCCATATCACAATCAAACGCCATGTCCTGATCATCTTTTGTTCCAATGACTTTTCCATTTTCAATGGCTTTGACTTTAATATCTGTCACAGGTGTAATACCAGCACCATAAATACTTTCCATGACACATGTTTTACGAACGCTTCCCAAATCCGATGCAATGGCTGGTAACATTTCCAAAATTGTAACTTTACATCCTCTAGCGGCTGCAAATTCAGCCACTTCACAGCCAACCAATCCACCACCAATGACAACGACTTTGCCTTTCACTTCTTGTTTTCCTGCTAAGATTTCATGGGAATTATAGACAAAGTCTAAATCATGTCCTGGAATATTTAATTCAATTGGTGTGGCTCCTATCGCATTAATAAAAGAATGAGGCTTGATTTGAGCAATAGTTTCCGGTGTGACGGTTGTATTCAAACGAATATCAATATTCATTTTTTGGGCTAAGTTTGCCATTCGAATCACAGCATCGCTCATTTCTTTTTTACGAGGTGCTTTTCCAGCTAAAATAAATTGACCACCTAATGCATCGCTACTTTCCATTAAGATTGGATGATGTCCTCTTCGTTTAAGCGTTAAAGCCGCTTCTAAACCAGCAATTCCTCCACCAGCAATCAATACTGTTTCTGGTTTTGTAGTTTGAACTATTTCACATTCTTTTTCACGACCTAACGCAGGATTCATTAAACAAGTTACTTGTGGAATATCCATATTTTCAAAGCCATCATAGCATCCTTGATCACATCCAATACAATATGTGATTTCATCTAAACGATTGTCTTTGACTTTATTTAAGAATTCTGGATCTGCATATTGGGCACGACACATAACCACCATATCCACTTTATCGTCTTCCAATGCTTTTTCAGCAATTTCTGGTGTATTAATGCGTCCAACACCAATGGTAATCATTCCAGTTCCTTTTCGAATCTTAGAAGCATTATCAATATTAAATCCTTGTGGTGTATCAATAGATGGTACTTCATATTTAATGGCTGCTGAAGAGAAATTTCCTCGTGAAACATTTAATACATCTACACCAGCTTCTTTGGCCCAGTTACAGAATGTAATGGTATCTTCAATTGTCATTCCATTTTCTAAATAATCATCCATCGCATCAATTCGCATAAACAATGGCATGTCTTCTGGAATATTTTCACGAATTTTTTTAATACATTCCAATGGGAATTTTGCTCTATTTTCTAAACTTCCACCGTATTCGTCTTGTCTATGATTAAAGAAAGCACTTAAAAAAGAATGTGGCAAATAATTATGAGCACAATGGAATTCAACGCAGTCATATCCGGCTTGCACAGCTCGGTTTGCTGCTTTTCCAAAACATTCTTCTATTTCTTTAATTTGATCAATCGTAATACCTGGTAAAGTCATTTGAGCTGAAACTGGCATATCACTGGATACTAAGATTTGTGCTGTTCGATCACTTCCAACGGCCAATCCACCTTGCCACAATTGAATACATGCTTTTCCGCCAGCTTCATGAATGGCGTCTACTAATTTTTTATGGCCTGGAATATACATATCTTCACTTAATGATAAAAATCTACGTGGAGCCGATGGTGTATGAACGGAACTGACTTCTACACAGTTTAAGCCGCTTCCTCCTTTTACACGAGCTACATGATAATGAATTAATGTGTCTGTCACAAAACTTCCTTTTCCTGAAAATTTTGTTCCCGCTGCGGAATATACAACACGATTTTTTAGTGTTAATCCGCGAATAGTAATGGGTTCAAACATTTTTTCGAACATAAGGGTACCTCCTAATCTTATTTAAATTATAAAATATACACTTTATGAAGTGTCAATTCCCTTATTTTTTGTCTTTTTTAGTATAAAAAGTGGAAATGTTTGAAATCGCTTTCATTTTTTGACTTTAAAACCATTCAGTATAGTGTATACTATAAATATGAAAATACTGGAAGTCAGTCAAAAATGTGGTTTATCCAAAAGAACAATTCATTTTTATATTCAAGAAGGTTTATTAAAGCCAAAAATCAATTCCCAGAATGGATACTATGATTTTAGTGAAGAAGACATTCTTCAATTGCGTTTTATTTCTATGTTAAGAGATGGTGATATACCTATTTCTATGATTCGTCACATTTTAAATGAACCATCTACAGCTTCTTTTTATTTTTCCAATTATTTATTTTCTTTACAACAAAAACAAGAACATCTATTGAAAACAATACAAAGTATACAATATATATTGGATCATTTACCTCTTCATATTCAATTTCCTGCTTTATATGAAGTAGTAAAAGATGCACATATTCCTTCTTTTGAAACACAAACAGAACTCAAAAAAGATTCATTTTTAGTGGTTCGTTTTTTATGGTCTCGATTTATTCCCGATGGCATTCAAAATGATTTTCAGGAATTTTTATGGACAAAAATCAATCGCATAACAAATGAAGATACCACTGGTGATGTTAAAACATTGACACAATATTTGAATTCTTTAAATCCTGAACAATTGGAACTGATTTTTAAAGATAATTCCAAGCATTATGAATTTACTGTAAATTTAAATGAACAAGGTTGTATTGACTATGCCAAAGAATTGGAATTTCATATTCAAAAAAATTTAAAGAATCCAAATATGATTTCATACTGGAAACAAAACTATCATTCATTTTATTTACCAAATTTACGTTTATATGATTCTAAAGTTCTTCAAGATATCATTAAACAAATTTCTCCTTTTTTTGAAAAATATGTTGCCAATATTCATATTGTCTGTGAATTGGTGTATCAAAACAAGGAATTAATGAAAGAAATGAACCAGCAATTAATGGGATATATTGATTTGGATTCATATCATCATGCGGCAATTGAAATTTTTGGCTATCTAAAATAAAAATGTGAAGTTTCCTTCACATGAAATAGAGAATCGCAATTAAATGCGATAGACTAGCTAAAACAATAAAAATATGCCACACAAAATGAAAAAAATGTTTTTGGGGATGGGAATAAAAAAATGTTCCAATGGTATATAAAAGTCCACCCAAAGCGATCAATGTCATAAAAATCCATGATGTATGTTTAATCAAATAAGGAAGAACAAAAATTCCCAGCCATCCCATAATCATATAAATGGTCATAGATAATTTAGGATGTGACTGATTGGAAATGGATTTTAGTAAAATCCCTGCCAATGCCATGATCCATTCAATACCCAAAACCAAATATCCTATCCAGTCATGCATTACGATTAAACAAATAGGTGTATATGTACCGGCAATAGCTAATAAAATCATGATGTGATCAATTTTTCGAAATACAAATTTATGAGTGGTTTCTCTTGGCATTGTATGATAAAGGCAAGAGCCCATAAACATAAAAAACAAACAAATAAAGAAAACGGAAATACCCGCGGCTTGCAGCCATCCTCCTTGTAAATACGCTCGAATCGCATAATATGGAAGCGTAAATAACAATAAAATTCCCATTACACCATGACTAATAGAGTTGCCGACTTCCTCTGAAAAACTCAAAGGATATGTATATTTCATACTATTTTTTTCCATATCGTTATTATAGTCTTATTTTCTTTTTTTACAAATTTTAAGCACCATATAAAAACTATATAACGTACAAAACAATGTCAAAAATCCAATCATAGTTTCATGTAAATAAAAACTTCCTATGCAGGCTAATAAAGAACAAAGTGCTGAAACAATATATAAAATAATTCGTATCATAGTATTCCTTTCAATTGTTCAAATAAATGATTAAAAAGTTCATAAGTTTTGGTATAGTCTTTTGTTTTGGCATTAAATGTATGATTGGCTTTTTCGATTTCAATGAGCCTTGCGTTTTTATGTTTTTTTACAAATTGCAGACTAACTTCATTTGATATCGTTGGATCTTCTTTTCCAATGCAAACAAAAACAGGATTGTCATACAAAACGGTATGCAAAGAAGATTGTTTTAATTGTTCTACAAATTCTTCAAACAACAATTCAATTCTTCCATCACTTGGATACATCAAACAATAGCCTTCTTCATTTCGTTTAGGAACCAAAAGACTGGCTAAATCATTTCCATCTTCGTGAATAGCTCCATTTAGGGTTATGATACACCAGGAAGGTAAATCCGTACAAGATAATGCCACTCTGGCACCTAGACTATGTCCTAATAAACCAATTTTGTTTGCATCGATTATTGAATTGTTTTGAAGAAATTCAAAAGCTGTCTTGCATTCTTTTTTCATCATATCCATGCCATATTTTTTTCTTGAACAACGATTTTCTCCCATCGAACAAAAATCAATACGTGCACTGGCCCATCCTTTTTTTTCAAATTCCTGTGCAAGCTTTTGAAATAAATATCCATCGCCTTCTTTATAAGCTAAAAAACCATGTAACATTAAAATACAAGGAAAATGATTTCCTGTTTTGGGATACGTAATGACCATAGGAATATCATGATCCTCACATGAAATAAAGATTCTTTTTTCCATGTTGTCTCCTTTCGAATAGCTTGTGCTATAATTGTAACAGAGAAAGGAGAAAATTCACAATGCCCCATTCTATTTACATCTTAGCCTCGGCTTTATTAAGCAATGTTATTGCTCAAGTTGCCAAAATATTTGTTTATTATTATCGAAGTGGAACATGGGATTTTCGCTGGTGTTTAGAAAGCGGTGGATTTCCTTCTTCACACAGTTCAACTGTTACCAGTTTAACCTTGGCTGTCGGAATTACTGAAGGATTTGATTCCTCTATATTTGCGATAACTTGTGTTTTTTCTTTTATTGTGATGTATGATGCATGTCATGTTCGTTATTATTCTGGAAAAAATATTGAATTGACACAACATTTAATTCAGGATTTACGAACTATAACGGGTCTTCATTTTGATGATCCAATTTATCAGGAAAAATTAAAAACGATTCTGGGTCATAAGTTTGTAGAAGTCTTTGGTGGTTTGATCCTTGGTTTATTTATTCCTTTTATTTTCTATCCATTTCTTTAACACATGCTTGACATGTGTTTTTATTTTCTTGACAGTTGTCCATGAATTTCATATAATACTTCAAAATAGAATTGTTCATATTTGAACTATTTAGGAGGTTTTATGTCAAAACAAATTACCGATCAAGTTACTCAACTTATCATTGATCAATATTATGAAAATCGAAATGTCATTCGAGATTTTTTTGATCGGACCAGTATGAATGAATATGTGGCTTTAAAAAAGATTTCAAATGGTACCAATGAAAAAATTTATTTAAAAGACCTGGCTTCCAGTATGCAGATTTCCTATAAATATTTAGCCTCCATTATTTCAAATTTAAGAGATAAAGGCTATGTGAAGTGGTCTTTTGATGGAAATGGACAAGATGGTACCTATATTACTATTACCGAAGATGGACTTCATTTATTGTCTACACAAGAAGAATATTTAAATGATTTTTGCCAAAGAGCTATAAAAGAATTTGGAAAAGAAAAGTCTCTTCTTTTATTGTCTTTGATTCATGAATTTCAGCAAATGTTGTTAAAAGGAGGAAATGATAAATGAATTTAAATGATTTAATTGAATATACAAAGAAACAGGAACCTGTTTGTTTTAAAAACGACTATACTTCTCCTATTTTATTTCAGGAATATGGTGTATATCGTGGTTTACGAGATGAAAATGGAAAAGGAGTTTTAACGGGTTTAACTCATATTTCAGAAATTATTTCTTCTCATATAGTCAACGAAAAAAAAGAACCATGTGATGGTCAGCTATGGTATCGTGGTTATCAAGTACAGAATTTAATTCAATCTTTAAAACCTAATGAATTTGGCTATGAAAAAATTGCTTATTTATTATTGATGGGTCAATTACCGGATGAACAAGAAGAAAAAGAGTTTCGTTCTTTTATTGGACAATGTCGAACACTTCCAACGAATTTTACACGAGATGTTATTATGAAAGCACCTAGTAAAGACATTATGAATTCCATGACAAAAAGTATTTTAACATTGGCATCTTATGATGAAAATGTCAGTGATACAAGTATTCCTAATGTACTACGTCAATGTATTCAACTCATTGCAGAATTTCCTTTATTAGCAATTTATGGTTACAATGCCTATGATCACTATGAAAAATACAACAGCATGTTTATTCATCATCCGGATCCGAATTTATCTACAGCTGAAAATATATTGATGATGCTTCGTCCTGATAAAAAATATACACAAGTAGAAGCAAAAGTATTAGATACGGCTTTAATTCTTCATATGGAACACGGTGGAGGAAACAATTCAACGTTTACAACACGTGTTGTCACATCATCTGGCTCCGATACTTATGCGACAATCACTGCTGCAATGTCTTCTTTAAAGGGTCCAAAACATGGAGGTGCCAATATAAAGGTCATGGAAATGATAGAAGATATTCGTAACCATGTCAGTGATTTCCATGACGAAGATCAAATTCGAGATTATTTAGAAAAAATTGTGGATAAACAAGCATTTGATCATAAGGGATTAATATATGGAATGGGACATGCAGTGTATTCGATTTCTGATCCAAGAGAACGTGTCTTTAAGTCTTATGTTGTTCAGTTAGCTCAAGAAAAGGGACGTATGGAAGACTTGGCTTTATATGAAAATATCGAAAAAATTGCCCCTGAAGTCATTGCTGAAAAGCGAAAAATATATAAAGGCGTAAGTCCGAATGTCGATTTCTATTCTGGTTTTGTGTATGAAATGTTAGGTATTCCACAAGAATTATATACGGCCATGTTTGCGATTGCTCGTATTGTTGGATGGTCCAGCCATCGCATTGAGGAATTGATTTGCATGGAAAAAATCATTCGTCCAGCGTATATGAGTATCATGGAACGAAAAGAATAAAACTTGATAACCCTTACATTTAATGTATGCGTTTTCCTGATTTGACATTGAAATGATTCGTGTTTTAATACATGTATAAGGTTAAAACCTTATATGATTTTTAGAACAATTACTGAATATAGATGGAAAGGAGAACCTATGTTTTTTGTAACAAGTCTAATTGCCATGGTGATCATGACAAGTATTGGTTATGTAATGAGTCAATTATTTGATTCTTGTTTAAAATAGAGTAGAGGGAAGAAATTAATCTTCGCCCCTCTCATTGCACCGTACGTA
>NZ_JBJEEY010000019.1:0-3610 GCF_051873555.1 Floccifex sp.
TTTTCGATTGATAATTCAACCAAAAGTGGCTCACATTTAAATTAACAAATACAAAAGTGAAGTCAAAAAAAGTTTCCTTTTTAATTTTGGAATCTGTCTTTGTTTAACATTTCTGTTTATGATTCTATGTCTAGGATTTTCAACATCCCTGATGAAATTCTATATCAAGGATATTGATACCATCCACGTTGCCAGCCAATATTTACGAATTATTTCTTTTACTTTTTTACCACTTGTCTTTGTGACACTGAGTTCCGTTTTTTTAAGATGCATTGAAAAAGCTAAGCTTCCTTTATATGCCAGTATCTTTTCAGCTTTATTAAATACAACACTCAACTATTTCTTTATTTTTAAAATGTCTTGGTCTGTATCTGGTGCTGCTTTTGCGTCTGTTTTATCACAATGGATCAATGCGATTTTTTTATTCATTTGTTTAAAAAAAGAAGCCCTATTTAAAATGAAAATACAATCCTTTGCCTTTGACTTCAAACAATACATATCCATGTTGATTCCCGTTTTAATGTGTGAAACACTTTGGGCTCTAGGAGAAAATGTATACGCTGCCATTTATGGACATATTTCCATTCAAGCCAGTGCGGCTATGACTTTAACTAACCCGATTCAAGGATTAATGATTGGTGCTTTATGTGGTTTATCACAAGCCGCCAGTATTTTAATTGGAAAAGAATTGGGAATGAAAGGCTATGATCGTGCTTATTGGATTTCTAAAAAATTGTTACAATACGGAATGATTGGATCTATACTTCTTTCGTTTGTGATTTTCTTTACTCGTAATGTATATGTTCAAATCTATCAAGTCGATGCCCTCACTAAATCTTTTACAACTCAAATATTAGTGGCTTATGCTTTAATTGCTCCTGTTAAAGTTGAAAATATGATATTGGGTTCTGGTATTTTACGCAGTGGTGGAAAAACAAAATATGTTATGTTTATTGATTTGATTGGTACATGGGGTTTTGGCGTTCCATTTGGCTATTTAGCTGGTTTTATATTTCATTTATCAATTCCATTTGTTTATTTTATTTTATCGTTAGAAGAAATCATTCGCTTTCTTTTATCTTTATTTGTTTTCAAACAAAAAAAGTGGATGAATACATTAAAGACTTTCAGAAATTGAAAGTCTTTTCTTGATTATCCACTAAATCTTGTAGAGTGATCCCTTGAAAATAATTTAAAATACGATTTTGTAAATCCATCCACATTGGAAGTGTTTTACACGTGTCTTTTCGTTCACATTCATCACTGCCACATTCCAGACAAGTTACGGGTGCCAAGTCTCCTTCTGTAAGTTCTAGAATTTCTTTTACCGTATATTCATCTGGATTACGAACCAATCGATAACCTCCTTTATTCCCATGAACCCCTTCAACTAAGTTATTTTTTGATAAAGATGGCATAATTCGTTCTAAATATTTTAAAGAAATACCTTGTCGATTGGCAACTTCTTTCATAGGAACATAAGAATCCTGTGCATTCTGCGCTAAATCAATCATTACGCGTAAAGCATATCGTCCTCTTGTTGATATTTTCATACTTATTCAAATAGTGGTGTTGATAAATAACGATCGCCTGTATCTGGTAATAAAACGACAATTGTCTTTCCTTCGTTTTCTTCTCTTTGCGCTAATTCAATACCTGCTGCAATAGCTGCTCCAGAAGAAATTCCCACTAAGACGCCTTCGCTTCTTCCAAATAATTTTCCAGTTTCAAATGCTTTTTCATTCGAAACAGGAATGATTTCATCATAAACAGTTGTATTTAATACATCTGGTACAAATCCAGCCCCAATTCCCTGAATTTTATGTGGACCTGCTTTTCCTTGAGAAAGTACAGGACTTGTTTCTGGTTCTACCGCAACGACTTTAATTGCAGGATTCTTTGATTTCAAATATTCTCCAACACCTGTAATTGTTCCACCAGTTCCAACACCTGCCACAAAGATATCCACATTTCCTTGCGTATCTTCATAAATTTCAGGTCCTGTTGTTTCTCTATGTACTTTCGGATTGGCAGGATTAGTGAATTGAGAAGGAATAAATGAATTTTCAATTTCTGAAGCCAATTCTTGAGCCTTGGCAATAGCTCCCTTCATTCCTTTTGACCCTTCTGTTAAAACCAATTCAGCTCCGTAAGCCTTCATCAATTGACGTCTTTCAACAGACATTGTTTCTGGCATAACGATAATGATGCGATATCCTTTAGTAGCTGCTACACTGGCCAAACCAATTCCTGTATTTCCACTTGTTGGTTCAATAATGACAGAACCTGGTTTCAAATCCCCTTTTGCTTCGGCATCTTCAATCATGGCTTTGGCAATACGATCTTTAACAGAACCAGCTGGATTTAAATATTCCAATTTTGCAATAAGCTTTGCTTTCAAATTTAAATTTTTTTCAATGTGTGTTAACTCCAATAACGGTGTTTTACCAATTAATTGGTCTGCAGATGTATAAATCATAACATGTCCTCCATTGCCTACTGTTTAGGTCGGTAATAATATAACCCCATTCATATATATTGTCAACAAAATAATTGAAAAAAATAATAAAATAGAATATAATATTATTAAGAAAGGTTACTAATAAGGAATTAATATTATGAATAGAAATACCATTCAGAGGGATGTAATTGCTTCTTGTTTAAAAAATAATCCAGGTCATCTCACAGCGGATCAAATCTATCAATTGATTCATTCACAGCATCCTGCCATCAGCAAAGGAACTGTATATCGTAATTTGAATGTTTTGACACAAACAAATCAAATTCAAAGAATTGAAAATACCGATGGGCCTGATTTTTTTGAATGGAACACACATCCGCATTATCACATAAAATGCATCCAATGTAAAAGGGTCTTTGACGTGAAAATGGGTTATATGAATAATATTTTCGATTTAGTACAAGATAATGCCGGATTTCAATTTATTTCTCATCAAATAATGTTTGAAGGCATTTGTCCGGAGTGTTTAAGTAAAGGAGATTAATTATTATGGCAAACAAATATGCTGGAACACAAACTGAAAAAAATTTAATGGCTGCTTTTGCAGGAGAATCTGAAGCTCGTAATAAATATACTTATTTTGCTTCAAAAGCTAAAAAAGAAGGATTTGAACAAATTTCTGCTTTATTCTTAAAAACAGCTGATAATGAAAAAGAACACGCAAAAATGTGGTTCAAAGAATTAAATGGAATTGGCGATACTGCTCATAACTTAGCAGCGGCTGCAGAAGGTGAAAACTATGAATGGACAGATATGTACGATGGATTTGCCAAAACAGCAGAGGAAGAAGGATTCCCTGAATTAGCTGCTAAATTCAGATTAGTAGCTGCTATTGAAAAACATCACGAAGAGCGTTATCGTGCTTTATTAAAGAATGTTGAAACAGCTGCAGTATTTGCGAAAAGTGAAGTCAAAGTTTGGGAATGCCGTAACTGTGGTCACATTGTTGTGGGAACAAATGCACCTGAAATTTGTCCTACATGTGCACATCCTCAAAGTTATTTTGAAGTTCATGCTGAAAATTATTAATAGTCAGGGGCTGTAACGAATAGTTGAGTTTTTACAAATTCGAGGGGTTACAGCACCCCT
>NZ_JBJEEY010000020.1:0-3567 GCF_051873555.1 Floccifex sp.
GCAAAGTCAAGTATACCTGCTTTTCTGGCATTTGTCAATTAAAAATTCAGATGATAGTATATATTGGGGGGGGGTATCTGGTTACAGTTCAGCCGACCACTATCCAGCGAGGTGTTGACTTGCATTTGCAAGTCAATCCCGAGACATACGGGTGCCAGGATGCATTTCATGCATCCTGTGTGCATGCTTTTGTTGCTATGAAGCCTGAAGGGCTGAATAGTAACGTTATCTGACAGAAATTTTACTTTTGTTATTATATGCCGTCAATAAGTTGTAAAATTTTCTTTTTTAGCTTTTAAAGTAATAATGGTATGAAATGTTGTTGTCTCCTTTTCATAATACATTTTTATGCTGCCTTGATAATTTTTTACAATTCTTTGAATGCTTTTTAAACCATATCCATGTCGATGCTGGTTTTCTTTTTGGGTGGGTAAACGTGAAGTAACCTTATCAAAGGGATCTTGCCGACATGTATTGGTCATTGTAATTATTGTGTAAGGAATATTTACCTTTTGAGAAACATTGAGTTCTATAAAGGGATCAGCTGTTTTTTCAGATGCTTCTACAGCATTGTCTAACAGATTGCAAAACAGTGCAGTTAAATCATTGGAAAGCATAAAGTCAACTGTACTATGACGAACATCTGCCAGAAAATCGATATGCTTATCAGAACACAGTTTTTTATATTGTCCCAAAATAGAATTTAATATTTTGTGTTCACATAAATTGTGATTGTTCTGCAGGCTTGACGAATGAATCAAGTGATCAATGTATGCGGCAATTCTGTCGAAATCTTTATTTTCATTAAGTATAGCAATCGATTGTAAATGCTTTTTTATGTCATGAATGAGAATTTTTTGATTCTCAGTTTGCTGCAATAACATTTTATAATATTCGATTGAATCGTTTTCTTTTTGTAACAATAATTCCAATTCAGTACGTTCCTTATTTTCCTTTTGAATATAATAGTGTAATGAAAAAATAAATATATTAAGCCCAAGCATTAAGAAGGAACTGATGCACAGCATCCAGTCTATGGATAATAGGAAAGGTGTCTGTGTACTGACGGAAGTTATTGTCATAAGTACAAATAGTGTGGTTAACGGTATTAGTGACAGAAGCAGTGTTGATTTATTGTATGAGTTACAATTCTCTTTATCATTTCGAAACAAATGAGAAAGCAAGTATAGTATTAAAAAGTAAATGAATTTACTGAACACAGCAAGTAATATCACATTAAGAGCATATCCTGTAGCTGCATAAAAATCAGCTGTGTAGTGAGAAATCATGTTAAAGATAATTAGTTCACTGGCTGACATTGCGGTTGTTGATATTGCAGCATGAAAAAGTACCAATTGTATATTAGCATAGTACATCATAAATATGAAGAGGAAATTTATTAAAAAGAAGGTAGCTGCATTTAAGAAGTAACTATCAAGAAATGAAATGGCATAATTTATACCATACAAAAATAAAAGAAAGGGAAGCTCAATAAGTTTATTATATTTTGCATTGAAAAGTGTAGAGGTATATTGTAAAAGAATAAAAGCCTCAATAATATATATTATAAAATAGCACAAGTTTATTTCGAAAGACATTATCTGCTTCCCTCCAAATATAATAAATAATTTTCTTTAAACAAAGTAAATTTTCTTCTGGTTAAATATGCAGTAAACTGATTGTTATATAAATAAATCAAAGAGTGATTAAAATCCGTTACGTGTTCAAAATTGATAAGAAAACTTCGATGTGATTGAAAAAAAAGTTGTTTTGGGAGATGGTCCACCCAATACTGCATATTATGTACAGAGAAAAAATCTTTTGTAGTTGTATGAACGATTACCTTACGTCCCTGCGATTCAATAGAAATAATATCTGAAACATAGGAAGTATGGATACCGTCTTTTGTCTCAATTGGAATTTTTATATTGGTATCGTTATACAGTTTTAAAGCGTCTTTTATGTTGCGAAACAATCTCTTTTTGTCTAAAGGTTTTGATAAGTAACGGAATACATGAAATCGCATGGCTTCATCTAAGTATTCAATATAAGAAGTTACGATAATGATAATGAGATTAGGGTGCGTTTGTTTTAATTCATTTCCAACATAAATACCATTTAGTCCTGGCATTTCTACATCAAGAAAAAGAATATCTTTTTCTTCAGTATCAGCAAGTAATTCTTCCCCGCTGGAAAAGTGAGCAATAGCAGGTACTTTTAAAGAATTGCGTTCAAAGTATTCTAAAATAAATTTGTTTAATTGTGAAATTATTAAAGTATCATCATCACAAATGAGTATTCGCATTATTTTACCCTCTTTTGTTTTTGGTTTTAATTATACATAATAATAGACAAAATGAGAATACAATTTGCATGAAAAGACATTTGATGGTTGAATTTGGTCAAAAAAAGTATATACCGATTTGTGGTATATACTTAAGTTGTAATTGAATTATATAAAATTATTGCTGTTCCATTGAGAGTGATTACGTTTCACAAGTAACTCAATAATACTATTTGCTAATTTCAAATCGTCTTTACTGCATAGGCGCAATTTATCGTAAATCTCTAAAGGTATATTATTGATATGAATGCTTCCCAATAATAAATAATCTGGTGTTACTTTTAATACTTCACATAGTTTAATAAAATTATCCATGCTAGGTTTTGTTTTTGCATTTTCTATATTAGACATGTGGTTATTTGAAACATCAATTAGTTCAGCTAATTCAGTTTGGCTGATTTTTAATTCTTTACGGCGAAGTTTGATTCGCTGTCCCATGTCTATATAATATTGATTTATCAAGTTTCATCGCCCCTTTTAGATTATTTTAACAGGAGAAGGTAAACAATCGAATAATTTGATAAAGAATTATTCTGTGTAAATTGTAAAAAAGTTAAAAAATAATTGTAAAATTCTGTAAGAGATGGATTAATTAAGTGGAAAATTGAATATAAAACCAAAATCAAGTTGAATAAGACTTTTTATTCAAATTTAATGATTTTTTGAAAGAATTCTGTTAAGATAAAACCATGAACAATGGTAATAAATGAAAAGGAGGATGTCATGAAGAAAAATAGAATGGATAAGTCATTAGCCAAGAGTTTTGCCGCAGCATTAAATAATGTATTGAAGGTAGAAGCCAATTCAACTTCGTGTCTGATTGTTTATCAGCCCAAAGTTCCAAAAGAATTGTCCAAGTTCAGAACAAATAAATGATGGAAAGATTGGCATGTAAATTAATTACCTGGATGATTGATATGCAAGCAATTACAGAAGAGGATAGAGAACTTTATGAGTACGCTGCATATAGTTTTTTTATAACAATGGCACCATTGATGCTAGTAATTCTGTTTGGAAGTTTTATGGGATTTTTAGTGGAAAGCATAGTGTTTATCATTCCGTTTATGGCGATAAGAAAATTTAGTGGCGGGTATCATATGAAAAGCCCAATCACGTGTTTTGTAATATCATGTTTTCTGTTACTTTTTTGTATAATTTTGTCATATAATTTAATCTATGATAGAAAAGTGATAATCGTATTACTGATATCGTCAATAAGTTTG
>NZ_JBJEEY010000021.1:0-3558 GCF_051873555.1 Floccifex sp.
GAAAAACTACATATCCTATGATACAATGTTCACGTTTTAAAAACAAGTGTTTTTTATAAGTCTACAAGGGAGGAATGTTATGAAGATTGCGATTTTAGGTTTTGGAACAATCGGAAGTGGTGTTTACGAAATTGTAAATCAACGTAAATCAAAAGATTTAATGGATTGTCAAGTCGTTAAGATTTTAGATTTACCAAAAAACAAAGATAAATTAGATATCATTGTATGTGATATTAAAGACATTTCAGAAGATGATTCCATTGATTTGGTTGTAGAAACCATGGGTGGTATTCATCCAGCGTATGATTTTATTATGGAATGTCTTAGAAATAAAAAACATGTGGTAACAGCAAATAAAGCTGTTGTAGCCGCCCACATGAGTGATTTTTTGCAGACCGCAAAAGAAAATGGGGTTCAATTCCGTTTTGAAGCCAGTACAGGTGGTGGAATTCCATGGTTAGCGAGTCTTCAAAAAGCAAAGCGAATTGATGAGATTTCTTCTTTTTATGGTATCTTTAATGGAACCACAAATTATATTTTGGATTCTATGCATAGACAACAAGAAGAATTTGATGTAGCTTTAAAAAATGCACAAGCTCTTGGTTATGCAGAAGCCAATCCGAGTGCAGACATTGATGGATATGATGTGCAAAACAAAGTGACAATTTCTGCTGCATTGGCTTTTGATGCTAAAATTGATATGAAAGAGTTTCCTTGTTTTTCAATGGCAAACATTTCTTATGAGGATATTCAATTTGTGAATTCTAAAAATCAAATGATCAAATATATTGGACAGGCTTGTACAAAAGATGGGAAATATGAAGCTTTTGTCATGCCAATGGTTTTTGATTGTTCTTCATTGGAAGCCAATATTCCATCGAATTTTAATATCGTGTCTTTATTTGGAGATACGATTGGTGAATTAAAATTTTATGGCCAAGGGGCTGGAAAATTACCTACTGCCAATGCTATAGTAGAAGACATACTGGATATTAAAGAAGGTATTTTATATAGTGATGTTTCTTTAGATAAGGAATTGACATACAGTAATTCTTTATTGAAAGAGCGTTATTTGATTCGCACGAATCAGTATATTGAAAATAGTTGTATTGAAGGTATTGAATGTAATGGAGCCAATTATTATATTCATACAAAAGCCATTTCCACAAAGGAATTCATGGAACTTGCGCAATCTATTTTGAATCAGGATTCAAGTGCGATGATTGCCAAATATATGTAAAAAAGGAAGAATCGATATGTTAAAAATCACAAAATTTGGAGGAAGCAGTGTCGCCAATGCGGCGCAATTTAAAAAAGTAAAAGACATCGTACTATCCGATCCTTCTCGTCGTTTTGTCGTTGTTTCGGCACCGGGAAGAAGAGATTCATCGGACAGTAAAATTACTGATTTATTGTATTTACTCGATGCGCATCGTCAATATCACGTAGATGCCAGCAATGTCTTTGCTCTGATCAAACAAAGATTTATGGATATTAAAAATGAATTGGGTTTAAAACAGCCTATCGAAAAAGAACTTGATATGATGTATACCAATTTAAATCAAATGACACAAGATGAAATTGTGTCTCGTGGTGAATATTTTTGTGCAAAATTAATGGCAGAATATTTGGGTTATGCATTTGTTGATGCAAAAGATGTTATTCGTTTTCATTTAGATAAAACCATTAATTGGGATGTAACCACTCAAAAATTAAGTGCAAAATGTGCACAATATGAACGATTTGTATTCCCTGGTTTCTACGGAACCAATTCCAGTGGACAAATTCAAGTCTTTTCTCGTGGGGGTGGAGACATTACGGGTTCTATTCTTTCTAAGTGCTTAGAAGCCGATGAATATGAAAACTGGACAGATGTGTCTGGGTTCTTAATGGCAGATCCTAGAATTGTACCAAATCCAGAACAAATTAAATATATTACATATACGGAGTTACGTGAATTGTCATATATGGGTGCCAGTGTTCTTCATGAAGAAGCTATTTTCCCTGTAAAAGAGAAAAATATTCCGATTCATATTTTAAATACCAATTGTCCACAAGATTTTGGTACTTATATCCAGGAATCCAAGGCACGTAATCATTTTCCGATCACAGGTATTGCCGGAAAAAAAGATTTTGTTTCGATATATATTTATAAGAAACATATGTCCAATGAAGTGGGATTCATTCGTCGTGCTTTATCGATTTTGGAAAGCTACAATGTCAGTATTGAACACATTCCAAGTGGAATTGATTCATTTAGTATTGTCGTGGAAAAGAAAGAAGTCGAAAATAGTTTATATGAGATTTTAGCTCGTTTGAAATCGGAATTAAAACCAGATGATATTTCCATTCAAGAGGACTTGGCATTGATTTCAACAGTTGGACAAAATATGATGGATAAACCAGGTACGTCTGGTCGTTTATTCAGTGCTTTAGGAAAAGAAAATATCAATATTCGTATGATTGCTCAATCAAGTAGTGAAATTAATATCACTGTTGGGGTAAAGAAAAAAGATTTCGAAAGAACAATTCATACAATTTATAATGCGTTTGTAAATAAGGAGAATGAAAATGAGTAAATATACAGTTGCGATTGTTGGGGCTACAGGTGCTGTTGGGCAACAAATGCTTCAATGTTTAGAAGAAAGAAATTTTGATGTCAATGTCAAATTATTGGCTTCAGCTCGTTCTAAAGGAAAAGTTTTTTCTTTTAATGGACAAGATATTGTTGTTGAAGAATTAACTGAAAATAGCTTTGATGATGTAGATTATGCTTTAGGTGCTACTGAAAATGATTTAGCCAGAAAATGGATTCCATGGGCTAATGCTAAAGGCGTTGTTGTTGTTGATAATTCATCGGCTTTTCGTTTAGATGAAAATGTTCCTCTTGTGATTCCTGAAATTAATCCAGAAGATATTGAAAAACATAATGGAATTATAGCCAATCCAAATTGTGCAACAATTATTGCGATGGTGGCTTTACATGAACTTCATAAAGAATATCATATTAAACGTATGATTGTTTCAACGTATCAGGCTGTTTCGGGTGCAGGTGTAAAAGGTATTCAAGATTTAGAAGCGCAATTAAAAGATCCAAATGCACCAAAAACGGCTTTCCCATATCAAATCGCCTATAATTTAATTCCACAAATTGGTGACTTTGATGAATTTGGTATTTCTAAAGAAGAATGGAAGATGCAAAATGAAGCAAGAAAAATGTGGCATCATCCTGATTTATTAGTCAATTGTACATGTGTACGTGTTCCTATTTTACGTTCTCATTCTGAATCTATTTTTATTGAATGTGAAAAAGAAGTAGATGTGAATCAGGCGCGTGAATTAATTTCAAAAGGACAAGGAACTGTATTAAAAGATGATCCGCAAAACAAAATTTATCCAATGCCATTGGATACAACAGACCAGGATTTGGTTTTTGTTGGACGTATTCGTAAAGATTTAACAGATCCGACAGGTCGTTCTTTGGCTTTATTCTGTTGTGGTGATCAAATTCGTAAAGGAGCTGCTACAAACGCAGTTCAAATTCTAGAAAAACTCATA
>NZ_JBJEEY010000022.1:0-18635 GCF_051873555.1 Floccifex sp.
ATTGACATTATTGACGTACAATTATCAACTTTTTAGTTGAACTTAGCGAAAAAAAATTAGATACTTTAAAAAAAATAATGAATTTTCATTCTAGTGAATCCTTATAATCCACGACATAGAGCTACTTTATCTATATAGAAAAGCCGCTTTTTCCACGATTTAGAGCAATTTATATAAGAAATGGTTGAATTATTTGCAGAGAAACTCGTTAAGAATGACTTTCTCTGTACAACTGTTAATGAGAGATTAGAATAGGTTAAATGCGTTGGATGAAAGCACAGAAAAATTTTTCTTTTAACAGTAAATGTACAAGTAGTTCTTATTGTTAGAGTATTCAATTAAAAGTACCTAAAATATCTAGAAACTCATAGTGAGAATTTTTCTTCTTTTATATTGGAATAGTGGCTTTTCGAAACAGATTTATAGCACGAATTAAGGAAAATTATCATCTTTTGATTTAATTGCTCCTCCATCAATGACTATTAGCTCAATCATAAAATTTAGTATTTGATACTTAAATCATATTTTTAACCAGCATTTTATGTTTCAGGATATAAACTATTCAGAAATATGAATTTGTTGGTTTTTTTTTACTTTTGTGTATACTAATAGTATGGAAATTGTGATTATTAATGAAGCAAAAGATAAAAGTATTTATCGTTATAAAAAAGATTATGAACTTATTTTTAATAAAGCTTTGACTTTATTGAATCGAAATAAGAACTCATGTTGTTCTGTTATTTTTGTGACACCAGAAAGAATCCATGAAATCAATAGAGACTATCGAAATATAGATCGAAGTACGGATGTGATTAGTTTTGCGCTTCAAGATGAAATGGAAGAATTTGAAATTGAAGAAGTGCAAGAAGAACTTGGTGATATCTTTATCAATGTACAAGCCATTCGAGATCAGGCACAAGACTATGGTCATTCTTTACGAAGAGAAGCTTGTTTCTTATTTTGTCATGGAATCCTTCATTTATTGGGTTTTGATCATATGTGTATTGAAGACGAAAAAGAAATGTTTGCCCTACAGGATTTAATCTTGGATGACATTGTGAAACGATAGAAAGGAAAAGATTATGGAATATAAATCAGGTTTTATTGCCATTGTTGGTAGACCCAATGCTGGAAAGAGTACTCTTTTAAATGCATTATTGGGAGAAAAAATCGCAATTATGTCCGATAAACCCAATACAACAAGAAATAATATCTCAGGTATTTTGACAAGAGAAGAAGCCCAATATATTTTTGTAGATACACCAGGAATTCATAAACCACAGCAGCAATTAGGAAGAGTCCTTAATAAAAATGCATATACAGCCATGGAAGATTGTGACTGCATTGGATGGATCATTGATGTGACACAAAGCTTTGGAAGTGGCGATGAATTTATTTTAAATCGTATTCAGGCTTTGCATAAACCTGTTATTTTAATTGTGAATAAAGTTGATCGCTTACCAAAAGAAAAACTCATGAAACGATTGTTACATTGGCAATCTGTATATGACTTTAATGAAATTGTACCGATTTCAGCTTTACGAAACAATAATATTGAAGAACTCTTAAAAGTTTTTTATCAATATATCCCTGAAGGACCTATGTATTTTCCAGAAGAAATGAAAAGCGATCATGACTTGAATTTTCAAATCTGTGAAATTGTACGAGAAAAAATATTATTTAAAACAAGAGAAGAAGTACCACATAGTATTGCGGTTTTAATGGAAAAGAAAGAACAATTTGAAGATTCTGTAAAATTTTATATGATGATTGTCGTCGATCGTGACAGTCAAAAAGGAATCTTAATTGGAAAACAAGGAAAAATGATTTCTTCGATTCGATTAGATGCTCAAAAAGAATTATCTAAAAAATTGAATCAGAAAGTCGAATTAGAACTATATGTCCGTGTTGAAAAGAATTGGCGCAATCATGAACAGAAAATCAAAGAATTCGGATTGGATGAATTAAACGATGAGCTTGGTTAATGAAATACAGGGAATTGTGATTTCTAATATGGAATATAGAGAAACCGATTTAATTGTTTATGTATTGACACCAAATGGTATTGTTTCATATTTAGCCAAAGGCGCTTTAAAACAAACATCAAAAAATCGAATTTGTACACAACCCTATAGCTATGTTAACGTCTCTTTAACGCAATCTAAATTTCCTGTATTAACAAGTGGATATGTCATTGAATCGTATTATAAAATCCAGCAGGATTTAGTCAAACAAAGTCTTTGTCAAGTTGTTTGTGATTGCATAAAACGAACAGAAATTGATGAATTGTTATTTTCGCATTTTCAAAAGATGCTGCAATATTTTCAAACAGACAATGAAAAAGCATATACAATGGTTTGTATTTGTTTAAAAGACATATTAAAAAAAGATGGATTTAGTATGCATGTTAAAAATTGTGTAATCTGTCATAGTACACACAACATTGAAACCATTTCCATACAGGAAGGTGGTTTTTTATGTCATTCATGCAATCAAAATCGATATCCCGTTATGAAAAAAGAAGAACTCGTTATGTATTATTCTTTATTTCATTTTACAGAAAACCAAATCAAAGAATTTATTGAAACTTATACTTTTACCATTGAACAAATCTTATTTCTATTCAACTGGTATTGCCAACACGAACAAATTGAATTAAAATCCATTTCTTTTTTACAAACTATATTAAATCTATGAATCTAAAGGCAACACCTTTAGATTTTTTTTGTTTTAGGGTATAATATAATTTGAAATTGCAGGAGGATATTATGAGTCAAAAATCATTTAATGAAGTAGTCGCTCACATGAAAAATTCAGGTTTTGTATATCAGGGATCTGAAATCTATGGAGGTTTAGCAAATACATGGGACTTTGGTCCATTAGGAATCGAATTAAAAAACAATATTAAAAACGCATGGTGGAAACGTTTTATTCAGGAAGATCCAAATAACTGTGGACTTCAAAGTGCCATCTTAATGAATCCAAATGTCTGGGTTGCCAGTGGACACGTAGGAGGTTTTTCCGATCCATTAATGGACTGTAAAGAATGTAAATCCCGTCATCGTGCCGATCAATTGATTGAAGAAGCAACCAATCATGAAGTCAGCTGCGGGGGATGGACGAATGAAGAAATGGAAAATTATATTCGTGAACATGATATTTGTTGTCCAAAATGTGGAGCTAAAAACTTTACGGACATTCGTCAATTTAATTTAATGTTTAAAACATTCCAGGGTGTTCTAGAAGATGCCAAAAGTACAATTTATCTTCGACCAGAAACAGCACAGGGAATTTTTGTGAACTTCAAAAATGTTCAACGTTCTATGCGTAAAAAATTACCATTTGGGATTGGACAAATTGGAAAAAGTTTTAGAAATGAAATCACACCAGGAAACTTCATTTTCCGTACACGTGAATTCGAACAAATGGAATTGGAATTTTTCTGTAAACCAGGAACAGAATTAGACTGGTTTGATTATTATCGCACAAACTGTGTACAATTCTTAAAAGACTTAGGACTTCAAGAAGAAAATATTCGTTTACGTGACCACGATCCAGAAGAATTAGCCCATTATTCCAATGCCACAACAGACATAGAATATATGTTTGGAGACCCAATTGACTGGGGAGAATTATGGGGAATTGCTTCTCGTACAGACTTTGACTTAAAAGCTCATCAAAATACATCTAAACAAAGCATGGAATATTTTGACCAGGAAACTAATGAAAAATATATTCCATATGTCATTGAACCAAGCGTAGGTGTTGAACGATTGATATTAGCTGTAATGTGTGAAGCCTATACAGTAGAGCAATTAGAAAAAGAAGAACGAATTGTATTAAAGTTACATCCATATTTAGCGCCTTATAAAGTAGCTGTTTTACCACTCACAAAAAAATTAAGTGAAAAAGCAATGGATGTTTTCACAAACTTATCAAAAGAAATGACTTGTACATATGACGAAGCTGGAAACATTGGAAAACGGTATCGTCGACAAGATTCTATTGGAACACCTTTCTGTGTCACAATTGATTATGAAACCGAAAAAGATGGTTGTGTGACATTAAGAAATCGTGACACAATGGAACAAGAAAGAATTAAATTAGAAGATTTAGCGGATATACTGCAAAAAAGAATTCGCTTTTAAAAAGGAGTTATTTTGAGTTGGATTAAAGAAGAGGATATGAAAGAAATCCGCAAACGAGCGGATATCATTGACATTGTCAGTCAATACGTGACATTAGAAAAAAAAGGAAAAGAATATCGCTGTATTTGTCCTTTTCATAATGACCACGATCCAAGTCTTATGATCAATGAAGAAAAACAAATCTTTAAATGTTTTGTTTGTGGAGTTGGTGGAAATGTTTTTACATTTGTATCAAAAATCGAAAACATTTCTTTTCCTGAAGCCGTTTATAAAGTCGCTTCTATAATTCATTATCCTCTATCTTTTCAAGTAGAACAAAAAAAAGAAAATGAAAACCAGAAATATTTTGATATATTGAATACTTTTATTCAATATACACAATATGAACTTCATACACCAGAAGGACAAAAATGTCTATCCTATATTAAGGGAAGACACATTCCAGATAGTATTATTCAAAAATTTGAAATGGGGTATGCACCCGATGCCCAAAGCAGCTATCGTTTTCTACAGGCCAAACAAATATCGGATGAAAACTTACAAAAAGTGGGTTTGATTTATGATACATACAATCCATCTATTTTATTTTATGATCGATTTATTATTCCAATTCATGATGAAAACGGAAATCCTGTTGGATTTACAGCACGTCGATTAGATGATTCCAAAGATGTTTCAAAATATATCAATACCACAAAAACACCTATTTATGAAAAAGGAAATCTGATATTTAACTATCATCGAGCCAAACAAAGTGCTCGCAAAAATAAAAGGTGTATCTTAGTGGAAGGGGCTATGGATGTCATTGCCTATGAAAAAGCCGGTATACAAGAAGCAGTTGCGTGTTTAGGAACGGCTTGTACTCCAGCACAAATTCAATTATTGAAAAAACTTCAAGTGGATATTTTAGTTGGCTATGATGGAGATAATGCAGGTCAAAATGCGACTTATAAATTTGGAAAACTGGCTGTTGAAAAGGGATTGAAATTTCAGATTATTCAAAATAAATCAAAACTCGATCCCGATGAAATTTTAGAAAAATATGGAAAAGAAGAGCTTATTTCACAGTTAAATGTCACCATATCTTTTATTGATTTCTTATTTGATTATCTACAAACGATTTATTCATTAAATAATTATGAAGATAAGAAACAATATGCGCAGGAAATTTATTCCTATGTACAAAAATGTGCATTAGACTATGAAAAAAGCTTATATTTAAAACGAATTCAAAGTTTAACAGGATTTGATTTTTCCAATATGACAAATCCTGTCACAAAAAAAGAAAAAGAATATCGTCCAATGTATTTTAATGAACTCACACCTGGACGATATAGTGCAGAAAAAGCTGTTTTAGCGAATATATTAGTTAGTAAAAAAGCAGCGGAAAAATTTCAAAATGAAATTGGGTTTTTTCAAAATCCAGTTTGTAATCAATTATCCCTATATTGTTATGATCTATATCGACAAAATAAAACAATTGATGTAGACACACTCTTGTCTCGAATTGAAGAAGAAGATGTGAGAAATTTATTAGTGGAGTGTTTAAATGAATTTGATGGCACATATCAAGAAGAATTATTTCTTGATAGTATATGTAAAATTAAAGAATGTGCTTTACAAGATCAAATCGAACTCATTAATTCCCAAATTGCACAGCTTTCTAATCCACTGGAAAAAGCTAAGCTGGCTATGAAAAAAAATGAATTTATCTCACAAAAAATAGAACTTCGTCGAAAGGATGGGTAATATGATCTTAGAAATGAAGAATCAAAAATTTACTTCTACTGAAGAAATTCAAACATTTCTTCTTGCCAGAAACGCTCAAGAAATAGAAATTTCGCAAGTCGATTTAATGGACAAATTAACCGATTTGAATCTGTCTGATGATATGATTGATGAATTTTTTGACTGGTGCAGTCAAAACAATATTATTTTCATCAACGAAGAAGACGATGACGATTTATTAGACAGTGAATCGGTTGAAGAAGAATTAGATGATTCTTATGAATCTTCTATTGAAAATGAAATATCGGAATTAGAACTAGCCTTTGCGGCACAGTCTCAAGCCCGTATTAACGATCCTGTTAAGATGTATTTAAAAGAAATAGGACAAATTCCTTTATTAGATCCAAAAGAAGAACCAATTATTGCCAAATCCATACAAGATGGCATCAATGCCAAAGAACAAATTCAAACATGTTTGCCAGAAGAAAAAGAACAATTACAGGAAATCATTGAAGAAGGCGAACAAGCCAAACAAAAACTGATTTCTGCGAATTTACGTTTAGTTGTTTCCATTGCGAAAAAATATGTAGGAAGAGGCATGCTGTTTCTGGATTTAATTCAAGAAGGAAACTGTGGCCTGATTAAAGCAGTAGATAAATTTGATTACACAAAAGGATTTAAGTTTTCTACATATGCGACATGGTGGATTCGCCAAAGTATTACACGGGCCATTGCGGATCAGGCACGAACAATTCGAATTCCTGTTCACATGGTGGAAACTATTAATAAGTTAACACGCATTCAAAGACAATTAATTCAAGATTTAGGAAGAGATCCAACACCGGAAGAAATTGCCGAAAGAATGGGAAATATTTCGCCTGAAAAAGTCAGAGAAATTCAAAAAATTTCATTGGATCCTGTTTCTTTAGAAACACCAATTGGCGAAGAAGACGACTCGCATTTAGGAGATTTTATTGAAGACAAAATTACTTTATCACCTGGTGAATATACCAACAATCAATTGTTGAAAGACGAAATCAATGCAGCTTTATGTGGACTTACGGAACGAGAAGAAAAAGTGTTACGTCTTCGTTTTGGCTTAGAAGATGGACGTACTCGAACATTAGAAGAAGTGGGAAAAGAATTTAATGTCACTCGTGAACGTATTCGTCAAATTGAAGCCAAAGCATTACGGAAATTAAAACACCCGAATCGTTCAAAAAGATTAAAGGATTTTATGAAATGATTTCCAAACGCTTACAAGAAGTCGTCAACTGGATTGATGGAAATGTATTAGCCGATATTGGCTGTGACCATGGTTATGTCTGTATACAAGCTATTTTAGAAGGGCGCGTACAAAAAGCCTATGCCTGTGATATTGCTCAAGGCCCATTAGATAATGCTTTAGTTTCTATACAAAAACATGGCCTGGAAGATAAAATTGAATGTGTTTTATCCAATGGTTTAAAACAAGTAAAAGAAGATGTAGATATCATTGTTATTGCGGGTATGGGAGCTAGTACAATTGTGGATATTTTAAAACATCCTATTCCTATTGGAACGACTTTCGTTATTTCTCCTCATAAAGACGTAGAAATCTTTCGACAATTTGCGTGTGAAAATGGTTTTGAAATTATTTGTGAGAAGATGATTCAAGATGATCATTTTTATCCGATTATAAAATGTAAATATACATCAAATTCTTATAATTTATCACAAGAAGAAATATTTTATGGAAAAAATGTATTAAAAGATGATTGTTTTCAAGCTTATTTGGATTACCAGGAAAAGAAATGGACACATATTCTTCAATGGATGCCAGAAAATAAAAAAGAAAATGTTCTTAATCGATTAGAATCTATAAAAAAAATACGCTAGAGTATATTCTCAATGCGTATTTTTTCTTTTTTATCTGGATTTTTCAAGTATTCATAAATCATATTGGTTAAATACATTGGCGTACTTGCTCCTGAAGTAATCGCAATATGAGCATGATCTGCAATAGAATCAATATCAATATCATCTACACTTTGCGCTTTTATGATTTGAGGAATTCCTGCAATCTTACCAATATTTGCTAATTGAGACGTATTGTTGCTGGATGGATCGCCAACCACAATTAATACATCAATTCCCGTATCTTTTAAATTTAAAATAGCTTGTTGACGAATACGAGTGGCATTACAGATTTCATCATGAAAAATGGCTTCTGGATATAATTCATGAATACAATCAAATAAATCTTTGATATCCAATATAGACATTGTTGTTTGATTGGTCACAAATACAGGAAGATCAACTTTTGGAATATCTTGTTCTTTTTCAATTAAATATACTTGATGACGATTAAAATAAATGCCTTCAGCTTCTGGATGATTTTTCTTTCCAATATAGAAAATCACATAACCCTTATTAATATATTCATTCACAATTTTCTGTGTCTGGGAAACAAAAGGACACGTAGCATCCACAATTGTTAAATTCTTTTCAATTGCTTTTTTCTTTACATCTTCACTAATACCATGAGCCGTAAAAATCACAATACCATCTTGAATATCATCTAATAAATCCCAGCGCGATTTGTTTTTGACATCGACCGTTTCTATGTTATGATATTTGAGCGCTTCTTGTACATAATGATTATGTACAAGATTGCCTAATATAGTGATTTTTTCATTAGGATGTTTAAACCGTGTTTTCTTGGCAATATCAATGGCCCTTAAAACACCACCACAATAACCTTGTGGATTTAACATTTGAATTTGAAATTGTTTCATACTTCAATGATACAAATATTATATATTTTGTCAAATTATGATTAAATAGAAACAGGAGGTATATATGAACCGAATTGAAAAAATAATGGAAATTGAACGCTTTAAAGAATTGACACCCATTCAAAAAGCAATCGTAGAAAGAAAAAATAAAAACAGAGACTGTATTGGTATTTCCAGTACAGGATCAGGAAAAAGCCATGCGTTTTTCATGACTATTTTTGAAAAAATAGATTTAGAGGATAAAAATGTACAAGCTGTTATTTCCGCACCAACACGTGAATTAGCTTATCAATTATATGAACGCTGTAAAAAAATAAGCGATGCTTTTGGAATAAAAACTAAATTAGTAACAGGTGGAATGGAAAAAAATACCAGTACCATTCAAGCTCAAATTATTATTGGAACTCCTGGGCGAATGAAAGATTTATTCATTCAGGAAAATGTATTGCGTTTAGATACAGCAAAAATTATGATTATTGATGAAGCAGATATGACTCTTGAATTTGGATTTTTAGAAGACATTGACCAGATTTTGTCGCATATGGATAAAAAGATTCAGTTAATGGTATTTTCTGCAACGATTCCTCAGGAACTGCAACCCTTTCTAAAGAAATATTTATATGAGCCAGAATGGATTCAAATCTCAACAGATGAAGAATATCAAAGCGATGTGAAACATCTTTTAATTTCATGCAAACACAAAAGCTATAAAGAACGATTATTGGATGTGCTTCCATGCATCAATCCCTATATTTGTTTAATTTTTGCCAATACCACAAACCAAGCCAGTGAAATCGCAGATTATTTACGAGAACATAACTATGATTTAGTAGAAATACATGGTGGATTGGAATCCAGAGAACGATATAAAGCCATTAAAGCCATTCAAAGCCAGAAAAAAAGCTATATCGTAGCCAGTGATGTGGCCAGTCGTGGTATTGATTTAGACGGTATTACACATGTTATTAGCTGTGGTTTTCCAAAAGATATAAATTTCTATATTCATAGAGCTGGTCGAACAGGAAGAGTGAATCGAGATGGAATGTGTATTGCTTTATACCAGGAAAATGATCGACAAGCGATTCGTTCTTTAGAAAAAAGAGGAATTGTCTTTGATCAAAAAGATATTAAAAATCATCAAATCGTTGATTTAAAAGCCAGAACTAAAACTAAAAAAGAAGATCCAATTGAAATTGAAGTCAAAAAAATCACAAATAAAAAAACAAAAGTCAAACCAAATTATAAAAAGAAACAAAGAGAAGAAATTGATCGGCTTCGTCGTAAAAAAAGAAGAGAAATGATTCGAAATGATATCAAACGCCAGCAAAAAGAAAGAGCCATTGCCAAATTAAAGGAGAAGTAAATGATTGTTTTAGGTTGTCATGTATCTTTGAAAGCGCCTCATTACTTTTTAGGATCTATCCAAGAAGCACTTTCTTATCAAGCCAATGCTTGTATGATTTATACAGGTCCACCAAGTAATTCAAAACGAGTTTCTATTGATCAATTTAAAATTGAACAAGCTAAAGAGCTCATGAAAGAAAATGATTTTAAAATAGAAAATGTGATTGTTCATGCGCCTTATATTATTAATATAGGAAACAGTTTAAATTTAGATACATTTAGTTTTGGTTGTGATTTTTTAAAAGAAGAACTCAAGCGTGTTCATGAAATAGGAGCTTCTATTCTTGTTTTACATCCTGGTTCTCATGTCAAAGCTGGAAAAGAAGCGGGTTTAAAACAAGTGATTGATGGATTAAATCAAGTTTTAGAACAAGATAATTCAAATGTATGTATTGCCTTAGAAACGATGGCTGGAAAAGGAAGTGAAATAGGGTCTACATTTGAAGAAATTGCTTATATTAAAAATCAGATAATCAAGAAAGAACGTATTAAAGTATGCTTAGATACTTGTCATATTCATGATGCTGGATATTCTTTAGAGAATTTTGATCAAGTACTAAATGAATTTGATGAAATCATTGGTTTAGATAATTTGGCTGTCATTCATATCAATGATTCGAAAAATGAAAAAGGCGCTCATAAAGATCGCCATGAAAATATAGGACAAGGGTATATTGGATTTGATATTCTACATTCCATTGTTCATCATCCAAAACTTGAAGGCATTCCTATGATTTTAGAAACACCTTATATAGATGGAAAACCACCTTATAAAGAAGAAATAAAGAAATTGACTCTAGAATAAGTCAATTTCTTTTTTTAAACGATTCACAATATCTTCTTGTTTTAATTTTTCAATAATTTGACCACGCTTTATCAACAAGCCTTCTTTTTTTCCACCAGCGATGGCAATATCAGCATGTTTGGCTTCTCCAGGTCCATTGACAGCACAACCCATAATCGCAACCGTAATATCTTTATGAATGGTTTGAAGATAGGCTTCTATTTCATTTACAGCTGGTTCCATATCCCATTGTGTACGACCACAAGTTGGACAAGCAATTAAATTAGGTACACGATTTATTAAACGACAATCTTTTAATAATTCCTTAACAATCGGAATTTCTTTTTCAGGCGCTCCATTGACACTAATACGAATAGTATTTCCAATGCCTTCCATTAATAAAGTCCCCAAAGCCAGAGAACTCTTAATGGCGCTTGTTAAAGTGGTACCCGCTTCTGTTACACCAAGATGCAAAGGATAATCAAAAGTTTGACTAGCTAAGCGATAGGCTTCTATACAAAGTAAAGGATCACTGGATTTAAAAGATAAAACGGTATCATAGAAATCACATTCTTCTAAAATAGAAATATGACGCTGGGCACTTTCTATCATGCCTTGGGCTGTTGGTTTCCCATATTTATCATGGATATCTTTTTCTAAAGAACCACTATTGATTCCGATACGAATAGGTATTCCTTTTTCTTTACAGGCACTCACCACTTTTTTTACATTTTCTTTGGATCCAATGTTTCCTGGATTTAAACGAATTTTATCCGCACCGGCTTCAATACAAGCTAAAGCTAATTTATAATCAAAGTGAATATCGGCTACCAACGGAATGTGTATTTGTTTTTGAATTTGAGCAATGGCTTTGGCATCTTCCATATCTAAACAACTGACACGAATAATTTCACATCCCATTTTTTCCAGACACAAAATTTGTTCAACAACTTTTTTTACTTGTTTGGTTGGAATATTGCACATAGATTGAATATATACTTTTGAATTATGGCCTAATTCTAAATTTTTTATTTTGACTTGACGTGTTTCATTTCGATTCATAGACAAACCTTCTTTCATTTTCATTATACACGTATACGAAAAAATCGCAATTTCATAAAAAATATGTATAATAGAATCAATAGGGGGCTTTTTTTGTGTTTAAAAGAAAAAAAAGAAAAATGGAAAATAAATCGATTAATGAAACGATTACAAGTCGTATTATCGTACTTGCCTTAGTCATCTTTATTTCTTTTACGGCTATTATTGGACGATTATTTACCATTCAAGTGATTCAACACGATTCCTATGTAGAAAAAAAAGATGATTATACATCGATTCGTCAATATGTCAGTGCACCAAGAGGTCAAATCTATGATCGAAATGGAAATGTACTGGCTAAAACGGTTGTTAGCCATAATATTACATATACGTCTCCACAAAATATGAGTGTTGATGATTATTTATTATATGCACAGCGAATTGTGGAAGTCTTTGGATTGGATGAAGATGAATTAACAGAAAGAGATAAAAAAGAAGCTTTTATTACATATCGTACATTAAATTATTCCTATACGGATTCAAAATACGCAGCCAAGGATTTATTGACAGATAAAGAAAATGAAGAATATGCCAATGGAAGCTGGGGAGCCAATGCTGAAAGCATTCGCTATGGCTTATTATATAATCGAATCAAAGAAGAACATTTAAAAGAAATGAGCGATAAAGACCTTAAAACCTGTGTCATTTATCAGCGAATGGTCGCCAATGCCTCTACGGGACAGGAAAATGTTGTTTTAGAAGATGTAGACGATGATGCAGTTTCTTATCTGGTTGAACATAAAACAGAATTTCCAGGCTTTGAAGTGGATTTTGGAGGATGGAAACGAGAATATCCATATGGAGAATGTTTATCCGATGTCTTAGGAAATGTATCAACAAGTACAGAAGGATTACCAGAAGCTTACTATTCTTATTATATTCAGAAAGGATATCAATCCAATGCTTCTGTAGGAACATCTGGATTGGAATTTCAATACAATGATTTATTGGCAGGGACATCCGAAGAATCCATTATTACATATGATTCCAATGGTTTGGCACATAAAGAAGTTGTACGAAGTGCCGTAAAAGGCTATGACATTTATTTATCAATTGACATTGAATTACAGCAAACTATGGATGAAACTGTTAAAAGTGTATTGCAGGAATATGCAGGAACGGAGCGTCGTGAAAACTTTAAATCGTTGTTTATGTGTATGATGGATCCCAATGATGGTTCTATGCTGGCTTTATCGGGATATCAAATTGATTTAGATACAAAAGAATTAACATATTACGCATCGGGAAATTATACATCTCTTGTCAATCCGGGTTCCAGCATTAAAGGGGCTACGGTTTATATGGGCCTTATGGAAGGGGTTATCCAACCTGGAGAAGTCATTGTGGATAAAACAATGAATATTGCTGGAGAAGAATTTTCTTCTTATGAAGAACATGGACCTGTCGATGATATTAAAGCATTACAAGTTTCAAGTAATGTTTATATGTTTAATATTGCGATTCGTCTGGCAAAGGGAAGCTATATAGAAGGTGAACCACTGGTAGTCAATGATGTTCCGGGTACTTTGAACTTAATGCGAAAATATTATACCAGCTTTGGTTTAGGAAATTTAACGGGTATTGATGTTCCAGGTGAAGTAGCTGGTTATCAATCTGTCAATACTTTAGCTGGAATGTTGTTAAACTATTCCATTGGTCAATATGATATGTATACGCCAATACAGTTACTGGAATATGTTTCCACTATTGCCAGTTCGGGATCGACTTATAAACCAAGACTGTATTCCTACGCGACAGAAGTTAATAGCAACCAGGTCGTTGAAGTATATGAAAAAGAATTACGGAATCGCTTAACTGGGGATAAATCAGATGAATATTTAAATCGAGTGCAAGAAGGATTTAGAGCTTGTGTATCTTCAGGAAACTGTGGATCGGAATTAAAGGAAATGGAACAAGGTGTGGCTGGTAAAACAGGAACTGCCGAAGTAGGGGAATGGACGACGGCCATCTTTGTTGGATATGCACCATATGAAAATCCAAGTGTCGCTTTTGCATGTGCGGCACCTACTTCTTCCATTAACTCTCAGGAAGTATCAAAGAACTTGTGTACCGATACAGTAACCGCAAAAGTATTAAAAAAATATTTTGAATTGTATCCACAATAGTTCTTGCACTCAAAGGATTTGTTATGGTAGAATAGGAAAGCAATATGTAAGGAGGTCAGACCATGAGAGATCGTATTATTTTTAAATGTTCTGTTTGTGGTAATGAAAACTACATCGGTACAAGAAATAAAAAGAAACATCCTGATAAGATGGTTATTAAAAAATATTGTCCTAAATGTAATCAAAAAACTGATCATAAGGAGAAAAAATAAGAAAGGCCAAATACTGGTCTTTTTTAATATAAGTTTATGCAAGTAGTAACATATACATTGGGACCTGTACAAGCCAATTGTTATATTCTGATAGAAAACCATCACGCTTTAATTGTCGATCCCGGGGACAAGTTCGATGTCAAAGAAATGATGAAAGAATATGAAATAACAATTGATGCGATTCTTTTAACACATACACATTATGATCATATTGGTGGCGTAGATGATATAGTGGATCAATTGGGTTGTGACTTATATTGCAATCCTAAAGAATTTGAATTCTTAACCAATCCAAAATTAAATCATTCCTATTATCATACGCATCAACTCATTCTTCATTCCAAACCAAAAGCCATAGTACAAGGAAAACAAACCATTGGAAACTTTGAAGTCAATGCACTGTTTTGTCCAGGACACACCATTGGTTCTACAGTCTATCAAATTGGACCTTTATTAATTACAGGAGATGTTTTATTTCAAGGTTCTATTGGAAGAACAGATTTACCAACGGGTTCATATACACAAATGATGAATTCTTTAGAAAAACTGAAAACAATCAAAGAAAATTATCATGTTTTACCTGGTCATGGTCCTTTGTCTACATTGGATGAAGAAAAAAAATGGAATCCATATTTATAATTGTCACATTTGTGGCAATTTTTTTTTGCGTTTTTAAAATTTATTACGTATAAAAGAATATGGAACAATTATTACAGACATTATTAGAATATGCATTAGATCAAATGGCAAGTGATATTCATTTTATTCTAAAAGAGAATCATCTTAAAATTACATTTCGTACTCCAAATGGATTTCAAGAACTTTTACAAGATATATGGAATCCGGATTTCTTTGAATATTTAAAATATAAATCTCATTTCGACTTAACCAATCCCTATCTACCTCAAAGTGGCCAATTTAATATTCAAATACAAAAAACGATTTCTTGTCGCTTTTCTGTTATTGTCAATCAATCCATTCAAACAGGTGTATTACGTATTCTTAACAACAATATGTTTTTCACAATCAATGAACTATGTCACGACAATAAAACAATAGAATTTTTCTATTCACTTGTTCATAGAAGAAATGGATTGATTATTATGAGTGGTCCTACTGGCTGCGGAAAAACTACGACATTACATGCGATTTTACATGAAATCGGTTTATTAAAACAAAACAAAGTCGTGAGTTTAGAAGATCCAATTGAAATTAAAGACGATACCTATTTACAACTTCAAATAAATGAAAACCAGGGATTTACATATGAAAAAGGCATTGAAGAATTACTTCGACACGATCCGGATGTGATTTTTATTGGTGAAACAAGAAATGCATATAGTGCAAAAATGGTTTTAAGAGCTAGTTTAACAGGTCATTTTGTATTTACAACATTACATGCCAAAAATAGTTTAGAGACAATTGAACGCTTATTAGATTTTGGTTTACCTTTATCGCAATTAAAACAAGTATTGACAGCTATTATATCCAGTCGTATTTATCAATCCAGACAAGGAAGGGAATGCATCTATGAAATCTTATCCAAAGAAGACTTACAATACGCACTTCAAAACAGAAAATATCCTTCACACTTTCAAACGCTATCTAAAAAAATTCAAAAACAAATTGAATCAGGAAATATCATTGACACCCAGGCAAAATATGACTTGCTGGATTTATGATATGGAAATTCATTTATTTTATTTGTTGTTAGACCACGGATTACCGATTGAAGAAATGATCGAACTTTGTTTTAAAAATAAAAATTTTATTCAAAATGAATTAAATAAAGGCAAAACACTAGCTGAATCTTTTCATTTTAAAAATAAAAAAATGAACCAGTATTTTCATTTTTTTTTAGATTTTTTAAATATGAAAGAAGCACTTTCTTGTACATTTACTTTATTAGAACAAAAACAAGACATTGTAAAAGACTGTATAAAGAAACTTTATTATCCTTTATTTATATTCTTTTTCTGTTTTGGTATGATACGTTTTTTCAACCATTCCATTTTACCAGCATTAACTTCTTTTCAAAGTGAAAACCAATCTCTGATTTTATTTCAAATTTTAGATTTATTTTATACAAGTTGTTTTATTGGAATGCTGTTGTTTGTTATCTTACTAAAAAAGATGTGGATATATATTCCTTTTTTCAAACAATGGAAAACCTATGAATTTGCGATTTTATTTCGTTCTTTATTTGATACGGGATTATCTTCTATTGAATGTTTTCAGAAAATCAAGAAATTTTCCAGTTTTTATCAATTAGAAGACTATGCCATGCAAGGAATGAAAATGGAAACGATATTTAATCAATTTAAATGGATGGATCCTGTTTTTATTACTTTTTATCAAATTGGAAGCCAAAACGCACATTTGTCGAATTCTATTGAATTGTATTTAAACACCACGAAAGAAAAAATAATGCAAACCATTCATAAAGGGACCATCTATATTCAATTACTCAGTTATGGAAGCGTTGGATTGGTTGCGATTTTGGTCTATAACATCGTATTAATGCCATTGGAAATGTTAAATGGATTTTAGGAGGAACTATGAAAAAAAATGCATTTACAATTTTAGAAATGATGATTGTTTTACTGATTATGGCAATCTTATTACTGATTACTTTACCTAATATTCAACAAAAAGAAGCCGTTATTCGAAATAAAGGATGCCAGGCTTTAATTGAAATCGTAAATAGTCAAATTATGTTATATGAAATCAATGAAGAATCTACACCAGATAGCGTGAATCAACTTATTGAAAATGGATATTTAAAAGAAGGGCAGCAAACGTGTCCAAATGGAAAGGAAATTGTGATTATAGATGGACAAGCCAGTAGTCAATAATGGATTTACAATTATTGAAATGTTAATTGTTCTTTTGATTTTAGTGTGCTTTACAATTCCATTTGTCAAACCGGATCCTTCTTTTGATATATTTATGAAAAAAATGCGTATATATTCTATTATTTGTCAAGAAAAAGCATTTCTTTATAAACAAAATCAAAATGTATCCATACAAGAACATCAAGCTGTTTTTGATGACTTTGTATATGTGTATCCTGAAACTATTACATGTGAACCTGTTTCTTTTCACTACAATTCAAATGGAAATATATCCCAGGCATTGTCTTATAGTTGTCAGTCTTTAACACAACAGAAAACATTGATTTATCAATTAGGAAGTGGAAGAGTACGTTATGAATAATGGATTTAGTCTATATGAGTCTTTATTATCGTTATTGATTGTATTGATTTGTATTGCATTATTGATGACTTGTATTACTTCTTTTAAAGGACAAAAAGAAAGGATTTATAGTGAAACAATTAAAAAAGAATGGTTTTACACTGATTGAGTCATTACTTAGTTTATTGATTACTTCTATTGTTTCTATGCTTTGTATGATTATTTTACAAACTTGTATACAAATGGTTTCTATTGATTTTCAACATCAAAATCAAATGGCCATTCTTCAACTTCGTCAAAAATGTGCCTTGGCAAGTAATGTTCATGTCGAAAATGGAAATTTATATATGATCGATCAAAGAAAAGATATTGAGATATCCTATCACAATCATCGTCTGGTTCAACAAGATGGTTATGTTATCTGGATGGAAGATTTAGACTATGCGTTTTTTATACAAGAAGATAATGATATATATCTGGAATGGAGTAGCCATGAAAAAGAAATGCGCTCACAAATTCTATAATGGTTATTCTCTTTATTTGTCTTTAATTTGTTTATTTGTTTTATTTCAATGTATATCTTATTTTAGTGTTTTTACAATGCAATCGGCGTATTTAATACAATGTAATCGACAATCTAATTTTGACTTGGCTTTAATTTCTCATGCTAAAGCATTGATTAAAAATAATACCTATGTACGATCTTGTTCAAAAGATAATTCTAAATTGATTTTGAGAAAAGATTTTGAAATTGAAAATATTCCAATTGTATTAACAGACCATGAAACGTATATTTCCTGTCGCTATGAAAATTTAGAGGTACTGATTTATTATGACAATTATTTTATCTATGACTTGGAAACTAAAACTGTTGACTAGTTTTAAAAATAAAGTAAAATATTCAATAGAGACGATGAATTAGACTAGTAAACAATTCAAAATGAATAGAGAATCAATGGTTGGTGGAAATTGATGATGGCGGTTGTTGAACTCACTAAGGAGTCGGTAAGTAATGTTACCCGTAATTCTTGCGATAAAAGAAATGAAAGTGTTCGTCATGAAAACTAAGGTGGTACCGCGTTTATAACGTCCTTAGACAAGGGCGTTTTTTTAGTATGACGGGCATGCCATACGTCTAGGGTGAAAGTCCCAAAGGAGGT